>CAYNSL010000061.1:8471-19819 GCA_964399755.1 uncultured Chitinophaga sp.
CGGGACTTTCAGTCCCGCACCTTTATTATCTGGCCTTTGGCCAACTCAATACTGAAAAAAAATCTCCGTCGCCCCATACCCGAACCGCGGATCATACTGGTTCACAAACGACTTTACTTCCCTTTTCAGGCGCAGCGCGGCGTGTATCTCATCCCGCAGCACCCCTTCGCCAACGCCATGGATCACGATCAGCGAAGGCTGGTGATGTACGATAGCCAGGTGGTAATATTTTTCAAAAGTCTTTAACTGTAACTGCAGGATCTCGTAATTACTTAAATGTTTCCAGTCTTCAGCCAGTTTTTCAATATGCAAATCGATCACGCTCCGCGCCGGCTCGATATGCTGCCGGGCGCTGGAAGCATCGTAAATCTTATTCCTGTTGCGCGCCCGGTGGCCGGGTTCAACGCCGAGTTCATCAGCCCTGCCGGGGTAAGTTTCGAATAATAACTGGGAAAAAGTGGCTTCGTTTTTTTTCTTCAGTTCCTCGATCCTGGCGAACAGCTGTTTCGGCCTGAGCCGCACCGCCGTTTCAAAATGGCCGGCCTTGTTTTTATCGGGTACGGTCAGTGAAAATTCAAATTCAAAGGAAGGACTGTCGTTCAGGTCGGCAAAGGGAATATCGTGGAGGTAAAAATCCTCGAAGGGACGGATGCTGTTCTTCAGTTCAAAATCGGGTTTTCCGAAATAATGGAGTTTGTAAATAAAATGATAAGCTGTTTCAGTATGGTTCACGAGGTGCAGCTTCAATTCTTCCACCACCAGGTCGCCAAACTCGTCCATATCCATCAGGGGTAGAAAAGTGAGCCAGACCCCATCGGCCACCCGCTGTTCGCCGCCGGTCTTTTCCTTTCTTACATCATCAATGTATTGCTTCTCTTTTTTGGCGGGAACGATTTTTTTTTCGGTAAACCGCCTGAAATAGGGAAAATCCACCTGGTCCATATATACCGGGAAAGTGACACCCTTTACATCCACCATCAGCATTTTGTCGTTGATGATATCCACCACAACCCCCTCTTCACCGGAATGAAGGATCAGTACCGTGTCGCCGATCTGGTATTTCATGTAGCAAAAATAAGCCAGAAAGAGAAGTCATATCAGTCATATCAGTCATATCAGTCACATCAGTCATATCAGTCATATCAGTCATATAAGTCATAGAGGTTAAATCAGAATAGCTTTCCCCCATTTGACCATTATGACTTATCTGACCTATTTGACCTATATGACCTGTCTGACCCATATGACCTGTCTGACTGATATGACCTTCTTCAGCTTTTCGAAAGTTTGCTGTTACGATAACTATAGAGGAAGTACACACATAAACCCACCACCAGCCAGATCAGGAACCGCATCCAGACCCGGTGGGTTTCCTGGGCCATCAGGTAGAAGCAGCTGATCATACCCAGTACGGGGATCAGCGAGAGGTTTTTCGCCGCGGTGAGAATGGCCATGCCGATCGCGATCAGCCAGAATACCACCATGGGCCAGGTGTCTTTGGTCCAGATATCTTCGGTGAAATGCGATGGCACTTTCCAGGCGATCAGCGCAATGCCCGCGCCGACGAGGAAGGGATAGATATAGGCGCCGTTGACATACGGCACTTTGAACTTGCTTTCCGGTTTGTCTTTTTTCAATTGCAGGACGAGGATGCCGCCGCACACCAGCACGAAGGCGAAGAGGGTACCGATACTGGTGAGCGAAAGTACGTCGCTCAGGTTCAGGAACAGGGCCGGTATCGCCACCACGAAACCCGTCAGGATCGTGGAAAACGAAGGTGTACCATAACGGGGATGTATACGCGAAAATATTTTGGGGAGCAGGCCGTCCCGGCTCATGCTCATCCAGATCCGCGGTTGTCCCAGCTGGAACACCAGCAGCACGCTGGCCGTGGCGATCAGCGCGCTTACCGCCACGATCCCTGAAATGAATTTCATGCCATGGGCGTCGAAGACCATGGCCATGGGATCTCCCACGTTTAGCAATTTATAATTTACCATCCCGGTAAGCACCAGGGCCAGCAGTACGTAAATGACCGTGCAGATGATCAGCGAATAGATCATCCCCCGGGGCAGGTCGCGCTGCGGGTTCTTGCATTCCTCCGCCGTGGTCGATATCGCATCAAACCCGATATAGGCGAAGAAAACCGCTGAAACCCCCTTCATGATCCCGCCGAATCCTTCGGGGGTAAAGGGCGACCAGTTATGGGGGTTCACATAGTAAGCGCCCAGCACGATCACGAAGAAGATCACGGCCAGTTTCAGGATCACCATGATATTGCTGGCCGAACGGGATTCCTTGATGCCGATGAAAATGATATAGGTAATCAGCGCTACGATCATCAGCGCCGGGATATCCATGATCAGCCGGAAACCAAAAAGCTGCGGGGCATGGGTCCAGGCCGAAGTCTGCGCGGCCAGTCCATCTGCAAACCCGTGTTTGGCCGTCATATAATCCATCGTCATCCAGTCGGGAATATGCAAACCAGCCTTGTCCATAAGGTTGGTGAAATAATCGCTCCAGGAAATCGCGACGGCGATATTGCCGATGGCATATTCCATCAGCAGGTCCCAGCCGATCACCCAGGCAATGATCTCTCCGAACGCCACGTATGAATAAGTATAGGCGCTCCCGGATACGGGAACCGTGGAAGCGAATTCGGCATAACAAAGCGCCGCGAACCCGCAGGCAATCGCCGTAAATATAAAGAGGAAGACCACGCCGGGCCCGCCGTTCGAAGCGGCCGTTCCGATCCCGCTGAATATCCCCGCGCCGATCACGGCGGCTACGCCGAAGAAAGTGAGGTCGCGTACCCCCAGTACTTTTTTTAACCCGATGGCATGCCCGTCGCCCATCCCGGAACGCGCTTCCTGTAAAATATTGCTGATTGATTTTTTGCGAAAGAGGGGGTTGGCCATCGGTCAGTTGGTTTTGATACTTTAAAATAGCAAAAAAACGGATAGGCCGCGAACAAGAGAACCATTTTTATAATAACGGTGAACTGGGATGCCGGCCGGGAACGGTTTAATGATCCCTTTTAACGAGAAAATGCGCGAGCTCACGCAGGGGTTCTTTTCGTTTAGAGAGCACGGCGATATCCTCGAGGTGCGCAAAAGCCTCGTCGAGGTATTTATCCTTGAGCTGCAGGGCCCACTCGTCCACCTTGCAATCATTGTAGATCTGCAACACTTTCTCCACTTTTCCGTCCGGCCCGCCCGCCAGCAGCCGCTGCAGTTCTTTTTTTTGTGCGGCGCTGGTCAGTTCAAACGCGTGGATCAGCAGGAAAGTTTTTTTATTGGCCAGTATATCCCCGCCCACCTGCTTGCCGAATTTTTTCGGATCGCCATAGGCGTCGAGATAATCATCCTGTACCTGGAAGGCGATCCCCAGTTTTTTGCCGAAAGCATACAGGAGGTGCTGGTTCCGCTCACCCGCCCCGCCCAGGATCGCGCCGGTTTGCAGGCTGGCCGCCAGCGCCACCGATGTCTTCAGTTCGATCATCCGCAGGTAGGCGTCAAGACTCACCGATTCCATTTTTTCAAAGTCCATGTCGAGCTGTTGTCCTTCGCAGACTTCCCGCGCCGTTCGGTTGAATAAGGTAAGTATGGGACGCAGCGAATCCAGCCCTATCTTGTTCAGTTCTTCATAGGCGGTCACCAGCATCACATCGCCTGCGAGTATCGCTGTGTTCTCGCCGTAACGGGCATGCAGGGTTTCGAGCCCCCGCCGCAGGGGGGCTTTGTCCATGATATCGTCGTGTATGAGCGTGAAATTGTGAAAAAGTTCGATGGCCGCGCCCACATGCCAGGCGTCTTCTTTTATTTCTTCAAAAAGTTCATTCCCCATCAGGCAGAGCACGGGCCGGATCCGCTTGCCCCCCATTTTCAGGAAATATTCATTGGGTTCATACAGCGTGGCGGGGTCGGCGGGAAAATGACGCTTGTCGAAGTACAGGGTGAATTTCTGGGATAAGAGTTCAAATGATTGCATACAAATACGGGTTCACGCAGGGGGCGCAGGGCCCGCTGAGAAATTAAAAATTATTTACAAGTCTTTTAATCCCATTCTTCAGCATTACTTCATTAAAATTGATAAGCAAGCCAACTTTAAGGTTTGTTAATTTCAGGTATGTAAGTAATCTTTTATAATGAACGGGTAATACATTCTCTGCTGATTTCAATTCTACAATTACAAGGTTTTCAACTATCAGATCCGCCCTGAAACCAATTTCCATCCTGACTTCTTCAAAAATTACAGGGATTCCCTGCTGCCTGTTAACCGTAACCCCCGTTTCACCAGCCGGTAATACAATACTTCCTCATATACTGATTCCAGCAAACCCGGGCCTAATAAACGGTGTACATAGATGGCTTCCTCAATGATAACAGAAGTAATTTCATTTATTTCCATTCTCCTAAAAATAAAGCATTCCCTGCGATCTCAGCGATCCCGGCGCGATAAAAAAAAGACAGCAAGCTTTATTTTTTCTTTTTCTCCTTGCCCTTCAGTATTTTTTCTCCTTTGAATTCCCCTGCAACCACCCATTCATAATCCAACTGGCGTTTGGTGAGGTTGGCCGCCACCACTTTGATCCAGACCTTATCACCCATCCTGAATTTTTTTCCGCTGCGCCTGCCCACAAGACAGTAATCGGCTTCATCATGGCGGAACTCATCATATTCCAGCAGGCTGTTCACGCTTACCAGCCCCTCGCATTTGTGTTCTACGGTTTCCACCCAGAACCCGAAACTGGCCACCCCGCTGATCACGCCTTCGAATTCCTCCCCGAGGAAATTCTTCATGTACAGCACCTGCATGTATTTCGACGAAGCGCGTTCCGCGTCCATGGCGGCCCGCTCGCGCTCGCTGCAATGCCTGCATTTCTCTTCCATCTTCTTGTCGGGGCTGACTGTTTTATTCAGGAGATCAAACAACACGCGGTGCACGAGTATATCCGGGTACCGGCGGATGGGCGAAGTAAAATGACAATAATTTTCAAAACCCAGCCCGTAGTGCCCGATATTTTCAATAGTGTATTTCGCCTTGGCCATAGTGCGGATACCCAGTTGTTCCAGCACGTGCTGTTCGGGCCTGCCCTGCACATCCTTCAGCAACTGGTTAAAGGAGGCCGCGATCGTATCGGGCGAGGAGGTATCGAATTTATGCCCGAACTTTTTCGCGAAGGCGGCGAAAGGAACCAGTTTTTCCGTATCGGGATCGTCGTGCGTACGGTAAGGGAAAGGAATGGGCTTACCGTTGTGTTTTTGTTTGGAAATATTCTCGGCCACGGTGCGGTTGGCCAGCAGCATCAGTTCTTCAATCAGCTGGTGCGCCTCGCGGCTTTCCTTGATCATAATGCCTACCGGGTCGCCTTTTTCATCCAGCTTGAAACGCACTTCCTGGGAGGAAAAATTGATGGCGCCGTGCTGGAATCTTTTTTTACGGAAGCGCTGCGCGATATCGTTCAGGGTCAGCACCTCTTCGGCATATAAGCCGGATTTTTCCTCTATGATCGCCTGCACTTCCTCATAGGTAAAGCGATGATCGGAATGAATGAGCGTTTTGCCCAGCCAATATTGTTTTACTTCCGCGCGCGGGGTTATCTGGAAGACCGCCGAGAAAGTGAGCTTGTCTTCTTTGGGCCGCAGGGAACATAAAAAATTTGAAATATGCTCGGGCAGCATGGGGTTAACCCGGTCGGGCAAGTAAACCGATGTGGCGCGCTGGTACGCTTCCCGGTCAAGTTCGGTTTCAGGCTCCACGTAATGGCTCACATCGGCGATATGAATGCCGATCTCAAAATTCCCGTTGGATAATTTCCGGAAGGAAACGGCATCGTCGAAATCCTTCGCGTCCGCCGGGTCGATGGTGATGGTAAAGACATCACGCATATCTTTCCTCCGGCTGATCTCCTCTTTTGAAATGATCTCAGGTATCCTTGCCGCCACTTCCATCGCATCATCGGAAAAACGGAGCGGGAACCCTTCTTCCAGTAAGATCTCTTTCATGGCCGCATCATTCCCTTCTTCTGCTTTCAAAATGCCCACCACTTCACCCATGGGGCGCTTGCCGCCGCTCTCCCACTCCACCAGCCTGGCGATCACGCGGTCTCCGTCTTTCGCGCCGCCGGTGGCGGAAATCGGAATATAAATATCCGGCATGGGCTTATCCATTTCAGCGATGAAAAAAGCGAAACCCTTCCCGGCCGGTTCACCTGGTTTTGCCCTGCTGATCTCGAGGTGACCGATAAATTCGGTGCGTTTACGCTGCAGCACTTCACGTACCACGCCCTGCATGCGCCGCCCCGCGGCTTTCTGTTCCTTGATCGCCAGCAGCACGGTATCGCCGTGCAGGGCGGTGTTAAAATCGCCGGGACGGATCAGGATATCTACATCCAGTCCTTCGATGCTTACATAGCCCATCCCCGAACGGGTGATCTCCAGTTTTCCCTTGAGCAGCCGGGGATGCGCGGCCCGTTGTTTTTCTTTATGCTTTTTTTTCTTTGAATTTTTTCTTCCCATGATATGGTTTAATTTTTTTGGCCGAACTGTTGAATAAAACCCGTAACAAGGTCGCGGAATCGGTCACCTTCCCCAAACAGGAACCGGTGACGCACCGGGATCACATAAAAGGGCAGGCCGGCCAGCTGGTCCCTGAATTTGTCGAGGCGCACCGCGTCTTTCTCGGTGGTGAGAATAATTTTACCGCTTTGCTGTATCTGTCCGAACTTTTTCCGTATTTCCGTGAGGTCATCAATCGTGAAAATATGGTGATCGGGAAACGACAGCATCTGGTAACTGTTGCTGTGTTCCTCCAGCATTTTTTTCAGCGGCCGCGGGTTGGCGATGCCGGTAACCAGCAGCACTTCGGTATGACTGCCGAGTTCCATCATTTCCATTCCCGTCAGCGAATAAAGCTTCCCGTATTCGATCGCGGTAAAAAAAACAGATTGCCCCGGGCCGGGACGGATCTCTTTTACCAGTTGTTGTTTTTCTGATTCGGGCATCCCGGGATTGCACTTGGTGACCACGATCAGCTGCGCCCTTTTGTAACTTTTTTTCTGGTCCCGCAGGTCGCCGGTGGGCAGGTAGAAATCCCGTGTAAACAGGTTATGATAATCGGTCAGCAGGATATTAAGTCCGGCTTTGATGGCGCGGTGCTGGAAAGCGTCATCAAGGATGATCACTTCCCGGTCGGGTTTATCATGTAATAGCTGCGGGATCGCGTCCAGCCTTTCTTCGCCGACAGCCACGGGCACATCCGGAAATTTCAGGTGGAACTGCATCGGTTCATCCCCGATATCCAGCGCGGTGCTTCCGGGTTGCGCGAGCGCGTAGCCCTTTGTTCTTCTTTTATAACCGCGGCTAAGCGTGGCCACGCGGAAGCGGTCTTTCAGGTTTTCCACCAGCCATTCCACCATCGGCGATTTACCCGTGCCACCCACGGAAAGATTACCCACACAGATCAGCGGCATACCAAAGCCGGCCGACTTGAGGATATTCCGGTCGTACAGGAAATTACGGATACCGATACCCAGCCAGTACAGGAGGGCGAAGGGCAGTAAAAGTATGCGGAAGGATTTCAGGAAAAAGTTAGAAAACATAGACCTTTTGGGGCGTGATACAAAGGTTCAAAGGTACGTCAAATCCCGCCTTATCGGTGATTTCATTGACGGGGTCAAAATAAGAGAATCCCACCTTGATGCAATCGGGTCTGCAGCCGGCAAGGAAACTGTCGAAATATCCTTTTCCATATCCCACGCGGATCCCCTGGCGGTCAAAGGCCAGCAGGGGCACGATCACCAGGTCGATATCGGCGGGGGGCAGCCATTCGCCGTTGCGCGGTTCATAAAGGTGGAAGGGTGTTTTTTCGAATTCGGTCTCTTCGCCGGCGATAATGGCTTTCATTTCATTGGATCCCGGATCGGTTTTGGGATAAGCGATGGCCAGTCCGGGGTTTTTGAAAAGCAGGTAGCGCGTAAATAAATGTGTATCGGGCTCGCGGTTCTCATGAATGGGCCAGTACGACAAAACAGTTTCGATAAAGGGGAGCCCGAGCGACTGGAATTGAATCAGCAGCAGGTCGTCCCATGTTGATTGCTGAACCTCTGTCAGCGTCCTTCTTTTTTCCAGGTAGATTTTGCGGATTTCCTTTTTTGTCATGGCTCCCGGTTCTCGGTAAAAATAGAAAAAACGGTGCTGCCATAGTTCCGTTCCATGGTAAAGAAGGGATAGGATGTATAGACATTACGCGGCGTATGTTCCAGCACGAACAACCCGTTTTTATGCAAAAGCCGTTTTTCGAAGATCTGCCGGGGTAGTTCATCGATCTGCACGAGCGCATAGGGCGGTCCCGCAAAAATAAAATCATAGTGTTCCGTACAGGCGGCGATGAATTTGAAAACATCCGCCCGGATGATCCTGATGTTTTCGAAATGCAGCGCTGCAGCGGTCTTTTTGATAAAAGCAACCATCGTGGCGTCTTTCTCCACGATGCTGAGATCGGGTGCCCCGCGTGAAGCCAGCTCATAGCTGATGCTGCCGGTGCCGCCGAAAAGATCTAGCGTCTTCAGGCTTGTAAAATCAATGCGGTGCTGCAAAATATTGAACAACCCCTCTTTGGCGATATCGGTGGTGGGCCTTGTATAAGGCATGTTCGAAGGCGGATTGAATTTTCTTCCGCCCATGTCGCCGCCTATGATGCGCATCGGGCCAGGTCGTTGAGGGCGGTGAAAAAATGCGGCGGAAAATCCGGCGAACCCGGCAACCAGCCCGCGTCGCGGAAACCGGTATGAATAAAATACTGGTTGAGTTCTTTATACAGCGCGGATTCTTTATCGATCAGTCCCGACAGCTGCAGCAACACTGTTTCAACGGCAAGCGAAAACTGGCGGCATACGCGTAACAGGTAATAAACGATATCATCCGGCGTCTGGTAATAATAAGTTTGCGCCGCCAGCAATCGTCCGGACTTCCCGGCCATCAGTGTAAATTCCTGTTCCCGGATATCCACGAGCAGGATCCCTTCGGGGCCCGCGCCCGCCAGGTTTTTAAGACCCAGCGTAAACTGGTGACGAAAGCGCGCCGTGGGATATTGCGCCGACATCCATTCCTTGATTTCTTTGGGAAGGGCGTACACATTGAACAACTGCCATTCGGGTATCGTTTCGGTCACCACCAGTTCGGTGGGATCGGTATCCTGCAGGGATTGCAGAAATCCGCCCGCCACCGCGGTATCCAGGTAACCATCGGGCACCATCGCGCACCTCGAAAAATCATATGCCACCTGTACATCGGAATAAGCGGCCGTCAGCGCGGGATACCTGCGGCAAAGTTCCCCCCATTCCTTTTCATCCCATTCATCGGTATGGCACCAGGCCAGCTGGTATAATTCATTACCCGCCTGGTTGGTAACGGCAAAGCACACATGTTTTTCACCGATCCGTACGGAGAGCACCTGGCGGGCGCTGGGCGCCATGGGATTTTCAATATGGAATAATTGTTTCAATCCGTGCAATAATAGACAAATTTTAATTATCGTAGGTTTGCCCGCTGCCCTAACCGGGCAACCCAGGGCCGGGAAAACGGGATGACAATATGTTTTTACATTCACTATAAATTGTTTCCCTCCCTCCCGTCATCCCGGCAAATACAGCACAAATAATTTTCAGGTACCAACATGACATCCCCGGAAATTCAAAACAGTCTCCGCGTCAATATCAGTAACCGGCAGATCCTGCAGATCGCGTTGCCCATCAGCCTCGCCCTGCTGGTGCCGCAGATCAATTTTGTCACCAATAATATTTTCCTGGGCGGCCTGGGCGAAACCGAACTGGGCACGGCCGGTATCACCGGCGTCTTCTACCTCATCTTCGCGCTGGTGGGCAACGGACTGAACAGCGGGCTGCAGGGATTGCTGGCGCGTCGCGCGGGGGAGAACCGCCCGGAAGAAATCGGGAAACTGTTCATGCAGGGTTTATGGATAGCGCTTTTTTTCGCGCTGGCCGGCATCCTGCTCACCTACCTGCTCGCCCCTTATTTTCTTTCCTACAGCATTCATTCGGATGCAGTGTACCGGGAAGCGATGGGGTTCCTGCGCATCCGGGTATGGGGCGTTCCTTTTTTATACCTATTCCAGATGAGCAATGCCCTGCTGGTGGGTACCAACAACAGCCGCTACATGAAATTCGGTTTCTGGACACAGGCCGGTCTCAATATCCTGCTCGACTATGCTTTTATTTACGGGCATTTCGGTTTTCCGAAACTGGGGTTCAACGGGGCCGCCGTGGCCTCTGTGATCTCCGAGATTGCCGGGATGCTCGTGGTGATGGGGATCATTCTCTATAAAAAATTCAACCTGCAGTTTTCCCTGTTCCGGCACTGGCGGTATCATGCCCCTTTGTCGGGGCTCATTTTCCGTCAGTCCTCCCCGCTTGTCGCGCAATGGCTGATCAGCATTTTCGCCTGGCTGCTTTTTTACATTTTTATTGAACACAAGGGCGAGCGGCCGCTGGCTATCAGCAATACGATGCGGAATATCTTCGGGATCTTCGGCATTTTTGTCTGGGCCTTCGCCAGCACCACCAATGCCATGGTAAGCAATATCATCGGGCAGGGGAAAAAGGAACAGGTGCTTTACCTGGTCAGGAAGATCATGATGCTGAGCATCGCCTTCACCTTTCTGCTATGCCTGCTGATCAATCTTTTCCCGGGTCTTTTCCTTGAAATATACGGGCGGGATAAAAGTTTTACCGCCGATGCCATCCCTGTGATCCGGATGGTAACGGCCGGGATCATGGTGATGTCTTTCGCCATCATCTGGCTGAACGCGGTAACGGGCACCGGCAATACAAAGGTCAACCTCTTTATCGAAATTGCCGCCATCATCCTGTACAGCGCTTATGTATACCTGGTGCTGAAGGTCTGGGACCTGGGACTGGTCTGGGCCTGGGGCTCTGAACTGATCTACTGGTTTTCGCTGTTCCTGCTTTCATTTTTATATATGCGGAGCGGGAGGTGGAGGGGAAAGCTGTTGTGATAGATAAAAGTTTGAAGTTGCCTGAAAGGATATAGTGTACTTATGGTTGCAAAGAGTTTAAAGGACAGATAAAAACTAAAAGTTGACCTAAAGAATATAATGTACTTATGGTTGCAAAGAGTTTGAAGAACAGATAAAAACTAAAAGTTGACCTAAAGAATATAGCGTACTTAAGATTGCAAAGAGTTTAAAGGACAGATAAAAACTAAAAGTTGTCCTAAAGAATATGGTGTACTATTGTTTACAAAGAGGTTTAGGGACAGATAATAACTGGAAAGTGTGATGCTCCATTCATATTCAAGATTCCAAAT
>CAYNSL010000062.1:0-19650 GCA_964399755.1 uncultured Chitinophaga sp.
TGCATGCCCCATAATTCGCCAAGTAATGTTCCGGTCATGATGACGCGGGCTACAATACGGTTTTCCGTAATCACCAGGTCCATTATCGAATAGCGCAGGTCGGGAAAACCCTTTCGCATCGCGGCTACGATCGGTTTTAATCCGGTCGCCCCGGGCGGCGGCGTAACCGGACCTCCGGGCGAATGATTAATGTAATTTTCGTCAATGATGGTATCCAGCAGATCCAGTTCCCCCTGGTTCCACACCCGGTAAAAATAGGTTTCGATCAATTTTTTGTTCTCGTCGAGAATTGTTGCGTTCATGTCTGAAAATTTTGGATGAAAAAGTAATGAACAGCAAATTTCCGGCGGGAAAACCTGAAACGGGTGCACCCGGGTTAATAAATCAGCGCCGCTGCATTCTTTTTCTTATCCGGCTTAAGGACTGCGGTTTAACGCCGATATAGGAAGCGATATAATATTGAGGAACGCGTTGCAGCAATGCCTGGCGGTTTTGCACTATTTCGCCATACCGCTGCTGCGCGGTACCGGTATAAAAGGATATGATATGTTTGATGGCGTCCGTGTACACGTCTTCCATGAGTAACCTCCCGAATCTTTCTCCACCTGCGATCAATTGATAGAGCTGCTGCAGTTTGGCGCCGGAGATGCAAAGCAGTTCGGCGGGTTCCAGCGCAATAATATTCTTACGGGACGGGGTTTTATTGATAAAGCTGTCATAGTTGCAAATGAACTCATTTTCCATGGCAAAGTTGTGCACCAGTTCTGCGCCGTCAATCGTTATATAATAGCACAGAAGACCCCTGTTAATAAAGCCAAGCTCCCTGCATACCTTCCCTTCCTGTAAGAACAGGTCTCCTTTTGCCAGGGATCTTTTTTCAAACAGGGATTCAATGACAGCGATATCCGGGCCGGAAAGCGGTATGTATTGTTTCATTCTCTCTGCCAGGAGGCGGTACATCAGCAAGACGTTTTAGCAGCGGACAATACAATCATTGCCTGCCATACTTTAGTTAAACGAAAACGAATGTATTCAGGAACCACGCGACCCGAATAACCGGTACTTTCTTCTTTTTAGTCACTGGCTGCCTTCTGTTTCAGGATTTGTAAACACGGGACTGTGAAGGCGGATTGCCGAAAGCCATGGATAACAATTTCTCCCTGACGGCTACGCCACGTCTTCTTGAAATGCTGAGCTCTTCTTTCGTAACCAGGCTCACCCTGCTCCGGAATGCATGGTAGGCGGAAATAAAGGCGGTATTGACAAGATGCGAACGGTGGATCCTTGCAAACCCCTTTCCGCCCAGCAAGTCCTCGAACTGGCGCAATACTTTCGTCACTATATGACATTTCCCGTTTTCCAGGTAAAGCTTGCTGTAATTACTGCGGGCCTCGATCCGTACGATCGCCGGGATCTCGACGGCAATGCCCCCGCTGAGATCGGGGATAATAAGCGTATTATTAAAAAGCCACATGGTTAATCATTAGAGGGTTGAAGAAACGGTTGGCTATTACCAGCCAATTTTTTTTCTGAATTATTTTCTTTGGTAATTGCCCCGGTTGACTCCGATTCAATGATCTCCCTTCCGCATTGAACAACGGCCTCCGTTAAATACTGAATATCTTCCCGCCGCGTTCTGAAGTTTACGATACAGGCACGCAGGCAAAATTGATCACCCGGCACCGCGTTGGAAACAAAAACAAGTCCACCGGACTGCAGCCTGTTCAGTATCTTTTCATTCAGGTCATCCAGGCGGGCATCCTTCCCCGCTGTTTTTTTATATCCCCGGGGAATGTACCGGAAACAGGTAACGCTCAGGTGATGCGATACGGCTTCGAGTTCTTCATGCGCCGCCGCCATCCTGTAAAGCGCCGCGGCCAGCCTGATATTTTCACCGATCAATTTTATATAACCGTTCAGCCCGATCTGCTGCAGCTGCACCCAGACCTTCAGCGCCCGGAATCCGCGGGTATTCTGGAATCCATATTCCAGGTAATTCGTAACGGGTTCCTCACCGGGCCCGTTGAAATGATAATAGGGCGGCATAAAACTGAAAGCATCCTGCAGGTGGCGGGCATCACGCATCAGCACGCAACCCGCTTCGATCGGGGCATAGAGCCATTTATGCGGGTCGAGGGCAATAGAGTCGGCCGCTTCCATACCCCTGAATAATCCGGCCGCCTCCGGCACCGCGGCCGCGGGCGCGCCATAGGCGCCATCCACATGAAACCAGCAATCATAGCGCCTGCAGATCGCGGCAATCTTATCCAGCGGGTCCACCGCGCCGGTGCTCACCGTTCCCGCCGTAGCAATAACCAGAAAGGGATGCCATCCTTTCTCAAGATCATCGCGCAACTGTTGTTCAAGGTCATCGCAGTTCATCTCCTGCTGCTCATTCATATCGATCCAGCGGATATTACCGAGCCCGAACCCAAGGAGATCGGCCGCTTTATGCACCCAGGTATGCGTTCCCTTCGTACAATAGATCAGCATGCGTTCATGTCCGATACCATCCTGCCGGATATCACCCTTCGCCTTTGCCTTCCGCGCGGCGAGCAGGGCCGTAATATTGGCCATGTTCCCGCCGCTTACGAATAATCCCCCGCAATCCGACCTGTACCCGATCATCTCAGCCAGCCAGCGGATGGTTTGCTTTTCGATCTCCGTGGCCACCGGCGAAAGAATATAAGCGCCCGCGTTCGCGTTGACGGCGGACGCCAGTAAATCGGCCAGCATTCCTGCGGGCAAGGCCGATGAGGTTACATAGCCGAAAAAGCGCGGCGAGCCATTATGCAGCGAATGATCAAAGAGCAGGGGCGCCGCCCGGTGCAGGATATTTTCCAGCGTCGTTCCTTCCGCAGGCAGGGAATGAGATCCCAGGAACGACCTGATCTCCGCGGGCTGTTCACCGTTTGTTACCGGTCTGTCGCCAATCGTAGCGAGAAAACCGGCGATCGCATCGATCAGTGCATGCCCGTTTTTGCGGAAAATTTCCGGGTCCCATGCTGTTGCCTGCCCGGGCGGCGCCATGACTGCATTCATATCATTTGTCTTTATATGGTTTCCATGGTTCTTGTTGAAGCGGGCTGCTCTTTTTGCACAGGCTTCGTTTTCGCTTTCCCTGAACTTTTTGTAAAAGGGATCAGCATCGGCGCGCTGCGCTTATAGCTGCGGTATTTTTCACCGAATTGTTTCACCAGGTCGTTTTCTTCAAACCGGATCGCGGTGAGCATATACAGGGTGGTCATGATGGCGAAGAACAGGTGGGCCGCCGTCATCACCGGGGTCGACCAGAACGCGATCATGAAACCGAGGTATAAGGGGTGACGGACATAACGGTAAAAAAACGGCGTTCTGAATTTGAGATGCTCATATTTCTTACCGGTAAAATAGGCCCATACCTGGCGCAGCCCGAAAAGATCGAAATGATTGATGAGGAAAGTGCTCACCAGCACGATGCTGAAACCCGCGAGGCATACCGCTTTCAGCACAACCTGCCAAGCCGCGGATTTTACCTGCCAGATGATCCCGCCGACCGGCTGCCATTGCCAGAACATGAAGAGCAGGCATAAACTGGCAAGCAATACATAAGTGCTGCGTTCGATAGGCTCGGGAACATATTTGGTCCACCATTTTTTAAAGGCGGGTCTTGCCATCACGCTGTGCTGAATGGCGAAGAGCGAAAGCAGTCCCGCATTTACCAGCAGGGCATAGCCGAGGGAGGACTGCGGCGCGCTGTCGATATGTTTGGGCACGATCATCGTGCTCACAAAACCGACGGCATAGGAAAAGGTGAAAAAGAAGATCGAATAGGCGATCAGCCCGTAAACGAGAAATAAAAACTTTTTCATGATCATCAGGTTTTAAAGTTGATTAAGGATTTTTCCGGGTGAAACGATAGATGGCCGTGTATTTCACCATCACGCCCTGGCCGGCGATGGTCGGCGGATCCACGGGGGCCTTGCCGCCCACCGTCGCGATGCGCTGTATATAGGCCACATCTTTGAAGATGCCCGTGGGTGTCTTTCCCGTTTTCGGCATCAGCAAAAGCCAGTCGATGCTGTTGGGATCGGAAGAAGGGGCCGTCTTCGCGGGACTGAACTGCTGCCCGTAGATGGAATCGGTTGGCGATAATTGCCAGGTAGGGCCGGCGGAATGCGTTCCGACCAGGTGATTGGCAGCGTCGAAGAGGTTGGCCTGCGGCGCCACAAAGACCCACTCGAAGGCAACGGGATTGCTCCCCGCTTTCACCTGCGCTTTGTATTGCTGCACGCCTTCGGCATAAAATGTGGCCACCCTTGTGTTGCCGCCGGGTGTGCTGACGGGAAGGTCCACCGCGGCGGGAATGACCAGTTTTTCACTCTCCGCGATCCTGTACGCGGGCGAACTGGTATCGGTAATCTTATCTTTTTTGCAGCCCGTCGATACGAGGGCCGTAACAGATACCGCGAAAAATAAATTCCGGATAAGGTTTTTTTGCTTGTTCATTGTTGATTTGATTTAAATGGTTTTTGATTTGAAACTTTTATATTTTTTTACGACAACCACACGAAGGCAAAGAAATTTGGAAGTGAAAAACCATGGTGTCTTCGTGGCTGTTTATCATAAATGTTTTTGAATTGACTGTATGCCTGTTTTATTTTTCCCCGCAGATCACCAGTGAGTTCCCTTCAAACACGGCGGGTTGCCCGGGATATCGGTGATGAACGGCCCGGAACACTTCCATTTTTACCTGTTCCCGTAAAGCTTCATCCGCTCCTTCCAATGCGGCTACAACGGGCGCGGCCACTTCGGTCATCACGTTCCAGTACGTGTCGGCGGTCTGGCAATCCAGTTTCCCCGTTACTTCAGTTACCGTGATATTTTTCAGTCCCGCTTCCCGGAATATCCCCGCCATCAATCCTTCTTTGGCGCAGCGGAATATACCCGGCGAGCCGGGAAGGGGATCCGGCGTGTCGATATATTTGGCGATGGCGCGGGTAGTGGCGGTAACCCAGAAATTTTTCTCCGCCGTATCCCATACGGAGGCGGCCATTCTTCCGCCCGGTTTGAGTACCCTTGTCATTTCCTTCGCGGCCAGGAGCATATCGGGGAAGAACATAAAACCGAAACGGCAGCTCACGGCATCGAATGTGTTGTCGGCAAAAGGCAGTTCTGTTACATCGCAGGCCAGGGTTTCTATATTCCTGATGCCTTTTTTGACCGCGTTTTCCTTTGCGATCGCCACCATTTCTTCGGCCAGGTCGGTGATAACCACTTTCCCGTTCCGCACCAGCATGGCGATGCTGAGTCCCGGTTCACCCGTTCCCGCCGCGGTGTCGAGTACGTAATCGTCATTTTCGGGGTTGAGCTGGCGGATGATCTCTTCGCCCACCGGCTTTAAGAAGTTCATGAAGAGGTTGTCCCATTTTTTCCATCCCGGCGAAAACCGGTTCCATGATTCGCGCTGCTGTTCGCGTATGCTTTCCAGTTGCAGTTCCATATTTATTGATTTGAGGTTAAAGAATGTTTAGTAAACTGGCCGGGCTGCTGCAGTTCCCGGATCGATCTCCTGAGGGCATTGATCTCCGCCTGTAATTGCAGGATCAGGGACTGCTGTTCCTGCACGGCCTTTACCAGCGGTACGGTAAACTCCGCGTAACGGAGACCGTAAAAGTCATTTTCGTTTTTGGGTTTATCCACACCGCTGAAGTCATAGCCAGTTTCCAGGGCCGCCTGTTCCACTTCCTGGGCGATAAAACCAGAACACAGGATTTTTTTTTTGTCGGCGATCAGTCGAAGGGTATGTTCGTCAGCTTTACGCCCCCTTCCTTCATTCAGTTTTTCACTGATGGAGGGAACATCCATGTGGTAGGTAACCGGGCGCAGTTTCATGATGAACGGAAGCCCTTTCACGTTTTCCTGCACATCCAGTTTATAACGGCCGTCGCTCAGGGTGGTCCAGCCCTGGTATCCCCCGATGGAAGTGATAAAGGAAGCGCCGATCCTAACCTGTACCGGCGCGGTAACGGTGGCCGAGGTCCCGATGGCGATACTGTTATAGTAACCGTCGGCGTTGGCGCGCGCATGCGACCCGATGAACGTGTTATAGTAACCGTTGTTGAATCCGTAACCCGCGTAATACCCGAGCGCCGTATTCTCATCCGCACCCGTGGTATTTCGCAACGCGTAAGCACCTACCGCGGTATTACCAGAGTTGGAAATAGAATTATCCAGCGCGGCCCTGCCGATCGCCACATTGTCGGAACCGTTGACATTGCGGTAAAGCGCCGCGTAACCCAGGGCCGTATTGGCGATCCCGGTCGTGTTATCATGCAGGGCGCTGTAACCGTCTGCCGTATTGTAAATACCGTTCGTGTTGGCGAATAACGCCCCCCAGCCGCCGGCGGTATTCTGGTAACCGCTCCCGTTTGAAAACAGGGCATAATGACCGGTGGCGGTGTTGTAGTCGCCCGTTGTATTGGAATACAGCGCATATACACCGGAAGCGGTATTATAATCACCGCTGGTATTGCTGCTGAGCGCATCATTACCGATCGCGGTATTATTATTCCCGGTGGTATTGCTGTAAAGCGCGTTATACCCGGCACCGGTATTTAAACTGCCGGTGGTGAGCGAATAACCGCTGCGGATACCGACGAAGGTGTTCGAGGTGCCGAGCGCCGACAACGCGGTACTTCCATTAATGCGGTAAACGGAATCGGTATTGATGCTGCCGCCCCGTATATCCAGTTTGTAAAGGGGCGAGCCGGTGCCGATGCCGACATACTGGGCCATCAGCGCGACGGGGAACAGTACGGCTTTGATCAGCAGGGATAAGTGTTTCATGGTGAATGTTTGTTTTAAAATTGCGATGCAAAGTAGTCCGGGATGATCCCCCGGGGAAGCGCCAACCTCCGAACGGATGCGTGTATTTGCCTTGCGGCGCCATCACCGGAAAAATATTTTGCGGGCGCATTCCTGCGAATGGCCGCGATCCGCGGATGAACGGGGGCGCCGGGTTTCCCATCGGCTGCCGGCTGTTCCTAACGTTCGTAAGTGCTGGAAATAATGAGGGGCAAATACTAACTTTAACGATACGCAACCGGGTTACACATGTACAGGAACATTTTACATTCATGCATTGCAGTGGTGGTTTTTGTAACCACGTGCACCGGACAATCGTTTCCTGAAAACCGCTTTGCTTTATATACCACTGCCGATGGCCTTTCGGATAATTCGGTGAACGGGATTGTGCAGGACCGGACCGGCTATATCTGGCTTCCCACTTCTTCGGGCCTGAACCGGTTCGACGGAACCCGCTTCGTCCAGTATCACAGCACGCAGGACAGTCTGTCCCCGGCTTCGGAAGAGATGAACGGGATTAACTGGCTGGACAAAGACCGCTTTGCCGTTTATTCAACCGGTCTGCATATTGTAAATGTGAAAACCGGGGAGACCCGGAATCTTTTCATCCCTTATTCGGACCGGCAGTATGCCTATAAATTCAATATGATCATTTCGGCGATGGGGGATGAGGGCGGGAATATTTATGTGCTGACGCGCTCGGGGTTCTACCATTTCGACAGTACGGGCCGGCTTTTATCCCGTTTTGATTATTACAGTCCGGAACAAATTCCCACGGAACATTTTTTCTTTGGCCGCGAGTTGCTGCGGATGGACAACCATCGCCTGCTCATTACCTCCATTAACGGGTTATACTATTACGATATTCCGGCAAAGCGCGTAAAAAAAATGGAAGTAGCCGATTGCCCGGTGCTGGCGGAATTTGTGAATGAGAAAATCCAGTACAGCCGTTTCTTCCAGCACTCGCCGAACAGTATCATCATCACCCGCACCGGTACCGACACGATCTGTTTTATCAATTTCGCGGAGAATAGAAAGGTCATTTCCCGGTCACCTTTTATCATGACCGGGGATCTCATACACTACCGCTCTAAACTGGTGAGGGTTGACGATACCCTGTTTTACCTGACCGGCCATAATTCGGGTTTTTACAGGATGCGGGTCGATCCGCATACGGGAAAGATCAATTTGTACACGCAGAAATACCTCGGTGCCTGGCTTTGCAACGACCTGCTCATCGACCGCGACAAAAATTTATGGGTGGCCACCAATAAGGGACTGTACAGGCAGGATGATACCCGTTCGCGCGTGCAGGTAACTTATATTCCCGGCGATGTGGAAGCGGCCATTCCGACGATTCGCATCGCGGCGGTTTTTGCCACGGCGGAAAAAGTTTACGCCGGCACCCGGGGTTTCGGGGGCATGCTGGTCTATGATAAAAAAACATTCCGGTTTGAAAAACACCTGCCCTTTCCTAATGAAGAGAAGGGGCGCAGCATCTATAAAATTTCTTCCACGGGCCCGCATCGCCTGTTGCTGGGCACGGGAGGATCCCTGCGCCTGTTTGATGAAATCACGGGGAAAGAAACCCGGCTGAATCCGCCCTTGTGGAGTGAAACCAGCTGGACCAGCGACCTCTTTACCGACCGGAAGGGGGGCATCTGGATCAGCGCAGAACATATTTACCGGTATGAACCGGCAACGAACCGGTTCACCGTTATTCCGGCCGCCCATTCCATGCCGGTGATACCCGTGGCATTCGCGGAAGATACGTCCGGGCATATCTGGGTGGCGGGTCACGGGATCATCCGGTATAATTCGGCGCTCAGCGCGTTCGACATCAAACTGGATTCCTTTCCCTATATCAAAATGCCGGACAAACAGGTTACCGCGATGATCATCGATGGCCGGAACAATATCTGGTTTGGCATCGCCAATAACGGCCTGATCTGTTATAATATCGACCGGAAAATGTTCCGTCATTTTACCCGCGCCAGCGGGCTGCCGGATGATAATATCAGCGCACTGTCTGTTGTCGGCGATAAACTCTGGATCGCCTGTTATACGGGGGTGGCCTGTATGCATATTGCCTCATCCGCTTTCCGTCGTTTTGGAAAAGAAGAAGGATTCCCGGATATACCGGTACAGAAAAACGCGAAATTCTTTTTCGACAGCGCGCAGCAACAGCTCTATATCGGTTTTTATAATGCCGTCGCGCGTTTTAATCCCGGCGAATTACTGTCTGAATCATCGCGGCCTTCCGTTTTTATCGAAAACCTCGCGTTTGGCGGCGGGAGGAATATCTACCTGCCGGGTGGCAGGGTCTCCACTTCCTGGCGGAACAATGATATCATGATCAGTATCGGCAGCATCAATTTCCCCGACGGACAGGGCCAGGGTTATGCGTACCGGGTCGTAAAAAACGGGGAATCTCCCTGGCAACAGCTGGGGAGTCAGCATGTATTCAGCATGTCAAACCTTTTACCCGGCGTTTACCGGGTGCAGGTAAAAATATATTCCCTGAAGAACCGGTGGCCGGAACAGGTCAGGGAGATCGTGATCGAAGTGCTGCCGCCGTTCTGGCAGAAAACATGGTTCCGGATCCTGATGACCCTCCTGCTCTTTGTGCTGATCAATTCATTTATACAATGGCGGACCGGGATCGCGCGCAAAAAGGAAATGGAGAAAACGCAGGTGGAGAAACTAAAGGCGGATGATTACAAGAACAAACTGGAACTGGAGCAGATCAGCCATTATTTTTCCAGCTCGCTCGCCGATAAAAAATCGGAGGACGAAGTACTATGGGATGTGGCCCGTAACCTGATCGGCCGCATGAATTATACCGATTGCATGATCTATCTCTGGGACGCCGGCAAGACAAAAATGGTGCAGAAGGCGGCTTTCGGATTAAAGGGCAGGCCCGAGATCATTTCGGAACAGGTTTTCGACGTACTGCCCGGACAGGGCGTGGTGGGGCATGTAATCCAAACCCAGCAGCCGCTGCTGATCAGGGACACGCGCAAAGACAGCCGCTACCGGGTGGATGAAGCGTTCCGGCTGAGCGAAGTCTGCGTCCCGATCATTCACAATAATGAATTGCTGGGGGTCATCGATTCGGAACATGCCGAAGCGGGTTATTTTTCGGAAAGGGATATTAATATGCTGACCACGATCGCCACCCTGCTCGGGAATAAATTAAAACAGCTTGAATCGGAGCAAAGCCTCGCGGTGAAACAAAAAGAGCTGACCTCCATCAATGAACAGCTCGCGGAAGCCAAGCTCTCGGCACTGCAGGCGCAGATGAACCCGCACTTCGTTTTTAACGCGCTCAACAGCATCAAGCGGATGATCCTTGACGGCGACAACGATAAAGCTTCCCGTTACCTGAGTAAATTCGCGCTGATGATCCGGATGACGCTGGAACATTCCAAAGAGGCCTTTGACACTTTGCAGGAAAATATCGACTACCTGCAAACCTATCTTGAAATGGAACAATTGCGGTTCGACGGTTCGTTCAGCTGGACCATCACCGTAGCCGAATCCATCGACCCGGATGATACCCATATTCCTTCCCTGATGATACAACCCCTGGTGGAAAACGCCATCTGGCACGGGCTGATGCCTTCCGCCGGTGAAAAGCGGTTAACCGTGGCCTTTACCCGCGATGGGGACCAGATCACCTGTATCATCGAAGACAACGGGATCGGTATCCGGCAGTCGGAGAAACTGAAAGCGGCTGCCCGGACCGGGCACCGTTCGGTGGGACTTGAAAACCTGCGAAACCGGATCAACATACTCAATGAGAAATACGGTGCGGCATGCAGCCTGGTGATCTCCGATGTACAGGAAATCACAGGGAGCGGAAACGGTACGAGGGCGATCCTTCGATTCAACATGATCAACCTGTAAACTATGGTTATGAAAGCAATTTTGGTGGATGATGAACCGGATGGTATCAAAACGCTGCAGAAAATGCTCGCGCGTTATTGTCCCTCGGTAAATGTGCTGGCCACCTGCGGCAGCGCCGCCGCGGCCAAAGAGCAGATCGAACTGCTGCATCCCGATCTCCTGTTCCTGGATATCCAGATGCCGGGCAAGAGCGGGATCGACCTGATCAGGGAACTGGCCGACCGGAAATTTGAAATCATATTCGTGACGGCGCATAACGAATACCTGTTGCAGGCCCTGCAATACAGCGCCGCAGATTACCTGCTGAAACCGGTGGATGAGGACCGCCTTGTGGAAGCGGTGCAACGCGCGGAAAAAAGAATGCAGGAAGGGAAAAGGGAAGAGATCACGGAAACCCTGCTGTATAATATCGGGAAGGCCGGCCAGCCCTCGGAAATGCGTTTATGCCTGCCCACCCTGAAGGGGTTTATGATCCTGAAACTGGATGATATCGTGTATTGCGAGGCCGAACGCAGCTATACTGTATTTCACCTGGAGGATAAGAAAACAGTGACCGTGTCGAAGCCATTGCTTGAATACGAGAATATACTTGATGACACCCATTTTTTCCGCGTGCATAAATCATTCCTGATCAACCTGCGTCATGTGCGGGAATACCAGCGCGGCGAAGGCGGGCTGGTGATCATGAGCAACGGGGCCGAAATCGAAGTGAGCCGGCGGAAGAAAGAGCAGTTCCTGCTGCGGATTAAGGAGATCTTCAGGCATTAAGATGCGCTTTCCTCCCGTGTAAGCATTAACCCGGGGCGTGCGGGGCGGTTATTTTAACGGAAGCGTATCCATATTCCAGATGCCATGCGTGGATTTCCATTTGCCGTCTTCGCCTCGTTTCAGCAACTCAATATACTTGCCCCTTTCCGTGGTTACTTTCCCGCCTGCATCTTTGGTGCTCATTTGAAATCGCCCGATTTCGTAGCCCAGGTCGCCATGACTCCCGGTGGAAATACTGGCAACATCTACGTCAAAAGCTCCCGCGGCGATGGCCCCTTCCCAGTATTGCTGAATATTGGCCCTTCCTGTAACAGGGGCCTCGTTGGGGGGAAGTAAGGTGGCGTCTTCGGTGTAGCAATTGGCGGCGGCCACGGCATCTTTGTCATTAAGGGCTTTGGCGAAATCGCGGTTCATTTGCGATAGCTCTTCGGCGGTGGCGGATTTCTCAGCGTTCTTGTGATGGTTGCAGGCGGTAGTAGCAGAAAAAATGATGGCCAGGCCCGCGCAAACGAAATAATTGATCAGTGATTTCATTTGTAACTGTAATTTGACTAAAAGTAATGTAAAATATTTTCAGACCCGACTATTTTGTCAACCGGGTATGCGTGCCTTTATGATCCGGTTCCGGTATTGAATCCCGGATTACACTTCATCCTTCCGGGCCACGGCGTAAATTACATTTGTTGCAACGGATTTAACCTGGTTGGCGGTGATCCAGTCCAGGTTTTGCCTGCGCACGCGCTCCGCAACGGCGGGACCCATCTGGTCGATGGTCCAGCGTAAACCCGAACCCAATGCGATGGTCCACCAATCCTCCGGCTCGCGCAGGGGTTGTGCGCCGCTTTCCGCCACAACGTCAACGGTGGTTATCCCCGCCGCGCGGAAAAGGTTTTGTACCGATGGAATATCCGTGATCCTGTCCCATGGGTTAAAGGCGCTGTATAGATCGGGGCGTTCCTGTTTAACGGATTGGCGCCAGGTTTCGTAAACGGGGGCAAAGATATCCGGGCCCCAGGTGGTGATGGCGAGTTTACCCCCCGGTTTTACCATCCGCCAGAATTCCCTGATCAGGGATTCCATATCGGGAACAAAGAATATTCCGAATACGCAAACCACGGCGTCAAAATGATTGCCGGGATAGGGGAGGCGGGTCATATCGCCGTTGATAAATTCAATATTGGATAAACCCTGCGCGCGGGCTTTGTTCCGAGCAAGCTGTAAAAGGTTTTCGGAGAGGTCAACCCCGGTTACTTTACCGGTTGGCGCAACGGCCCTGGCGGCGGGAAGGGCCGAGGCGCCGCTGCCGCAGGCCAGATCGAGAACAAGATCGCCATCCGCAAGCCCGAGACGTTCAATGCTGCGGGTTCCGAACCGGTTCCAGAAGGAAAGGGCGGGATCATCAAAATGATCTGCGGCGCTGTTGTAGGTATTCGCCGCTTTTATTTTTGATTCTTCAGTTATTTCTTTCATGCAGTCAGGTTGAAAGGTTCCGCCTGTCGGCCGCTGTAAAAAATGTCCGGCAGGGAAACAGGCCTGTTTCCATTCACGGATACTAATCGTTTAATCAGTTTTGTTCGGAGGTACGGGACCCTTGTTTTGCCGGATGGCCTGGAACCAGTTCAATACTTCGGCGGGCAGGGGCACATGTCCTTTTCCGGGGACGATCGTTTCTGAAATATTTTTATACCCGTGTGCCGCGGCAGTCTGCAGGGCATATTTCCATTGGTAATAGATCATTCCCTTTGCGCCGTATAGCGTGTCCCCGCTCCCGGTAAAACCCCGGATGGGCAAGTGCGTTACGGAGGAATCCTTTGAAAAGAGGGGTTCCGACATGCAGCTGTTCTGGTTGTAATTCCCCGCAACGGGCGCGGCCGCCTGTAACCATTCGGGATGCTGGAAGACGAATTGCCAGACGGTATGGGCGCCGGCTTCAAAACCGGTGATGAAGAATTTGTCTTCCGCCTTGTATTGTGCACGAAGATCCGACATGATCTGCGTGATGCCGTCCATATTGAATTTGCAATCGCCTGTTTTGTCAATAAGATCCCAGGTGGCTTCGCTGTAGGGGAAAATGGCGGGGTCCCGTCTTCCCTGCCGGCTGTTGTTTACATTATAGGGAGCGACAAGGATAAAGGGCATGTCCCCGCGTTCCCGTACAAACCGGAGCGCGTTTTCCCGGTATTCCTTATCCGCCGATTCAATGATCAGGACGACGGGCCATTTCTTTTCCGGGCTCCAGTGGGCGGGCAGGGAAAGGAAATACTGCATGGGGTGCTGTGTCGCTGTCTTCAACAGGAGAGAATCGCCGGGAACCGGCCGTGCATGTAAATATACCGGCAGGAGCAGGGTGGGGAGGTACAAAAATCTTTTCATGTTTCGCACATTAATTTTCGCTGTACAAAATAATATATTTCTTTATGCCTTACCTCGTCCCCGGAACGGAGAACGGATTTAAAAAAAGTTAAAATCCGGCCCGGCGGTAGGCGGAAATTTCCGGGAGTGTCGGGGAAATGAATAACGTACCGCTGATCATCCTGTTAAACCGGCGGAGGAAAATTTAATCCCTTTGAGCCGCTTTAGAGAGGAAACCCTTGCGGGCGCAGGCGTTGCTTGAAAAGCTTTCAGGTGGCTTTCCAGCTGCTTAATGGTGTTTTTATCATCTTCATAATTTTCACGGATAGGTTTGTTCGACAATAACACCGTTTTTTGATTCTTTGCAATTCCGTGTCCGGTTGCTTTCCCTGATTGTGCAGAAAGGATAACCCGGATATCGGAGGAACGGATAACTGGTCAATTTTCGCGTTGAAGCACTGCAACGCATAAAAAAGGTCAGGCGATTGTAAAAACCTGCCTGTATTTCCAATCAGCCAGTCGTTGTTTTGATTCACTCCTTTGACTTCAATCAGGCAGATCGAAACCCGTCCGGTTTGCACAATGATGTCAACCCCTTTTTTATTGCCCAGTGACAGGTAAGCCTCCTTTCCAGCCCGGGAAAGTAAACTCATTACATAATATTCCGCTGCCAGGTTGGTGTTGCAGGCGAAGGTTGCAATTCTTTTCGCCATATATAGGGTTTTGAAAATGGAGTTTCCCTGTTACTGAAGGTTTCGGGGGTGCGTAGGCGGGGTATTTTAGCACAAAACTTTGTTCGGAGAACTGAACTTCCACCTTGCACAAATGTGTCTGCGAAGCACGGGTCCCCGCTATCCCAAACCCCATGTGATGGGGAGGTATTATTCCTGTTCGTATCAAAATTCCGGCTTGTCTTTTTTCCCGCAATTTTTTACTTCATTTGAGTTCTGAAAGTATTAACTTTTTCTGTTTAAGTGTATTCTTCATTGCCTTTTCCCTGACCCGGGGGTCATCACTGTTTATTAAGTCAAAATACTCAACCGGAACAACCTGCCACGATAAACCATATTTGTCTTTACACCAACCGCAAGAACTTTCTGCTCCACCGTTTGCAGTCAAAGCGCCCCAATAATAATCTACTTCTGCCTGGTCTTTGCAATTTATCACAAACGAAACAGACTCATTAAATTTGAAGAAAGGACCTGCCGCTAAAATATTGAATTCTATCCCATTTATTTCCATCATGGCCGTTTCAAAGTCTCCTCCTCCGGCTTCCGGCGGGTTTTTATATTTGCGATGTTCTTTCAGTTTACCATCTTTGAAAATAGAAAGGTAATAATCTACTACTGCTTTTGCATCTTTTGTCTCAACCCACAGACAAGGTGTTATTTTTTGTGAAATCATATCAGTTTTTTTTGTCAGCGTTCCGCCGGAACTTGTATCAATGCTTTTGTTTTTGTCAGAATGCTGCCGGGCATCTCCGCAACCTGTCAGGCACGTTATCACTAAAGCGGTCAAAAATTTAAACCTGTACTTTCTCATTGCGTTATTTATTTAATGCGGGTAATACATTTTCTAATTCTGTTATTGTCGTCTAAAAAGCCGGCCGGAAGTTCCGGGCATGCCATGTCGCCAAAAAGTTGCTCAAAACCTTCGGGTATTTGCAAAGGCAGTGAATTCGTTGATTGTCCGGCCCCGTACAAATGCTCCTTTGGAAATTTATTGTTAAAATGATGAACGTATGCAGAGCTTTACACACCGGGTCCGAATGGCTACGGTCGCCTGCTGTTGGCGATCCTGGAATGTCCAACCTGCTTTTGCAAATACTTTTGTTATGGGTAGCCCATTGCCGGTTGTCAGTTATCCGCTTTTGAAAACCCAATAATCCCGTTAAATCAAATTAAACTTATCGAAAGTTTATTTTTCCTTTAACGCCACCAGGCAGCAGGTATTGTTATGGTATTCATTTTTCCCGTTTTTTGATTTCCCGTATTCGCCATAGGTAAAAAAGCCTGCCAGGGGCGCATTCCAGATTTTTTGCACCTGTTCTATTTCCTCTTTTATTCCCATTCCAAACGATAAATACCTGCTGACGCAGGAAAACATAATCAAAGCATCGGCTTGTTGTTGCGGCGTGTCTGCAATGCCTTTACAGTCTTCAACGACTTTATCAATGGAATCAAAATCCGGGGGCATCGCAAATTTGATTTTCGACCCCTGGGGCACATTCCCGGAACAAATAAGTGAACGGTCTTCACGATTGGCAAACATGGCGGTCCGTATGACAGGGTCTGCATTTTCCCGTTCCACCTGCAGGGGATAATACCAGGAGCTGAGAAATGTTACAATATCCTTGTTTCCATCCTCCTTTATCTTAACGCCAAGAAAATTCATTAACATATCCAATGCCGGTTTATTGTCTATGGTATATACAATATTACCGTTGCTTTCAGTAACTGATTTTGAAGTGCCAATAGCGTTCCAGCCACAGGTTGCGATACCTCTCACATCAATTTTATCTTCATCAATAATGAGTGCTATAATGGCTTTGTCACCACATTTTCCATTGGTAAAAACAAAGGTGCATTCAAGCGCCAGATCATCTCCGGCCTTACCTCCGAATATGGTTACTTCCCTGTCCGCCGGGGAGGGCGAAGTTCCAGAACCCCGTATGATGCCTTCCATAATCGGTTCACCGGCTAAAGACACCCCGCTGTTTGCTACAATAAACGCCGGGTTGGTAAAAGTTTCTTTTCCGGTGATGCCCAGTTTGTACGCATCTTCGAAAGCGGTCTCCTGGCTTGTTTCAAGAAATTCTATTCTGAAATAAGCCGGATTCATGTCGAGCAACATCAGGATAATGCTGCCTTCTTCAATTTCACCATCAATAAATTCGCCTGAAGATGTAGCCCCAAACACCCGGATTCCTTTTTCGTCAAGTAATTTGGAGATAGCATCTCTGTCCTGTTTAACAGATAGGAATACAATAGCTACAGTCGGATGGTATCCGCCGGCCATACATTCAGTTAAAGCCGAACTGATTTCTGCCGTGGATTTTCCTTTGATGGATTTCGCTTTCATGCTGATCTATTTTCTTCATTCATCTGAACCGCTTTTTTATTGTTATATCCCGACTTTTTATCAGGCACCAGGTGATTTTTTATTTTTTTCAAATTTATCCAATCCAAAAATTATTTCCACCGCGGGTTTGTGTTTAATAATCAAAAGTATCCGATCCTATAGAATGACGCAGGAACTCTTTGTCGCCTTGAATTTATTTGCAACGTTAAAGCATTGGCGATGTGGCGGTATTCTGTGTTCCGTCTGCCCTGTGCCGCTTCGGATTTAAGATACAAAAGATCATTTTTTACGCTGTTGCTCGGCGTTGTTCGTCTCCCGAAACCGAAGCTGAGACAAACAAAAAGCTGAGAATTTATTCGTCGCCCGCCCTATTGCAAATGCGATGTTAGCGGTTCGTTGTTTTTTCTGACGTCGGTTCATAATAAAATACTGTTGCGCCTGAACTTAGCGATTTTGTCTTAAGGAGTTTGAAAACAGTCCTGCAATTTATTTTGTCAAACAATGGAAGGCCTTTTCCTTCTATGACAGGATGAATACAAAGTTGAAATTCGTCAATAAGATTACTATTCAAAAGTTGAATAATCAAACTTCTACTTCCAACAAAAATGTCTTTCGCTGACTTTTGTTTTAGTTCCAATACTTCTTCGTCAAGTGTTCTGTTTGCAAGCTTTGCAGTGTCCCAGCCCGTTTCTTTTAGGGTGTTCGAGAAAACAAGTTTTTCAATTTTGTCAATTGATTTTGCAAAGTAATTCAATGATTTATCATCAGAAGGGTTTTTCAATAGTGTTTGCCAAAATTGCATGAGTTGGTAGGTTGTCCGTCCATATAATATAACTCCTGCATTATTCAACAGGTCGGCATAATGATAATGTAGTTCTTCATCAGCAAGAAATCCGGCAGTATGGTCACAATATGCATCAAGCGTCATGTTTATTGCTGCGATTACTTTTCTCATTAGTATGTTTAATTTGAAGTCAATTTATAAATAAACTCTTCAACTTCGGTCTGTCGTGCATTTGAAAATCCTTTGTCAGAGCCGATTTTAACAAAACCGCATTTTTCTAAAACTTTTTGTGAGCCGAAATTGTCAAACGCAACTCGTCCAAAAACAGGTCTGTTCGTTTCAATTGTCAACAGCTCTTTTAGTGCCTTTGTTGCAATACCTTTCCCCCAATATTTTCTGTCTATCCAATAAGTAATTTCGTTGTTGCCTTCCACTACAAACTTGGCAATACTTCCCACAATAATTTCGTCAAGAATGATTGTCTGATTATTTACTGTTGGGTCGCTCAACAATTTTGTGTATTTGATCAGATATGCCGGTTTGTCTGTCGGGTCTTTAGGCATAAATGCAGCCAGGTATCCACCTTCTTTGTCAAGTTGGAATTCAAATAAAGTGTCCAAGTCCGAAATTACTGTTGGTCTAAGTTTTATGTCAAGTATTTCGTTCATTAATTTGTTTTGTTGAATTCCTGATTTCAGTTGGGTCGTCCTACCATAACCGCTTACGTGAGGGCTTTCTGCTGTGCTGGTATTCCGAGTTCCGTCAGCCTGGAGAGGAGCCCAATAAAAATACTGATCCCGAAAGCCGGCTATCCGGATGAAGTTACAATAAGCAGCTGATATTTATTCGGTCAGCCCGGACAGCAGCTAAGTAGGGGACGGGACAAACAGTTTGTATGCGTCAGCCAGCATAGCTGAAAACCCGGAGTTGGGCGCAGTTACCGGATTAATTGTTTAATTATGCTGTCTCACCTGGAAAATAATGTCTAATTGGACAGAAGCTCCAAAAGGCAGTTGTGCCACGCCAGTTGCCGTCCTGGCATGTTTCCCATTTTCATTAAATAACCTGACTAACAAATCAGAAGCGCCATCAATCACTTTTGGTTGTTCAGTAAAACCTACAGCAGAACGTACAAACCCGGTTAGTTTTACAACGCCGGCAATTAAGTCTAAATCTTTAATATCTTCCTTAACGATTGCCAAAATCAGCAAAACTGTGTTTCGGGCAGCCTCTTTAGCTTTTTCTAATGTAATTTCTGTGCCTACTTCTCCTGTGCAATCGCTGACCCGGCCGGATGCAAAAAGCAATTCTCCGATTGTTTTGCTTCCTATATAGTTGCCGACCGGAGGTTTAGGGTCAGGTAATGAGAGCCCAAGTGCTGCCAGCTTTTTTTCTACGATGCCCATTTTTTTAAAAATTAATATTTTAATTGCGCCCAACGACCCGGTTCTGGCACCGGGTCAGCCTGGCGCCAAACCCGTATTGCCTGCTGTTTTTGTCAGGGTTCTTTATTATAAATTTCACCGTCGTCCCCTTGAACTTTTGCATTAAGTTTCTCTGCTAAACCAAGCATCTTAATTATAATTTCCCGGTCGGGGTTTTTAACATCAATGTTCCCTTGGGCATATTCAAACCAGGCATGATTTCCATCGAGTCCGTCACCAGAGTATTTCATCCAAACAGATAAGCCTTCGTTTTCAATTCGTAGGTTATCGCCATTTGTTGTTGTCGCTTCGGCAAAATTGTCTAAACGCATTTCCGGGTCATTTGCAACAATTTCTTTCCATTCCTCAATAGTAATATTTTGAGTTTCATCTTCGTCAAACCAATTTTCTTTTCGTGTTATATGAACATCATAACCCATAACAGCGTGTGAATTAGAATAGCAGGCAACGACAGCGGCCTGGTGC
>CAYNSL010000063.1:0-19482 GCA_964399755.1 uncultured Chitinophaga sp.
GTGCCCGAGACTGGATTCGAACCAGCACACCCTTTCGGGCGCTACCACCTCAAAGTAGTGCGTCTACCAATTTCGCCACCCGGGCTGAAAAAATAAGAACTAATTTACCTTACCTGAACAAGTGTGTCTACCATCCCGATAGTTATCAGGGCCACCACCGGGGCAGGCAACTTGCAACAAGTCAGGATTATGAAGAACTGGCTACACCGGCGTACCGGCGGGGTGCAAATGTATGCCTTTATTTTTTCAGTACAATTCTGAATGTCGTTCCTTTTCCGACTTCGGAGTGTTTAACGAAAATATCCCCCATATGGTATTGTTCGATGATCCGGCGTGACAGGCTCAGACCCAGCCCCCAACCCCTTTTCTTGGTGGTGAATCCCGGCTTGAACACATTGCCGATATGCTGCTTACTGATACCCTTCCCCGTATCCGTTACATCAATGAACACGGCTTTTTTCTCTTCATGGATATCAATACTGATATTCCCCCTACCCTCCATCGCGTCAAGCGCGTTTTTGAGCAGGTTCTCGATCACCCAATCGAAAAGCGGCGCCGATATGCGGGCCGGGATTTCTGTCCGGCCATGCGTGTTAACCGAAAAAACGATCTTCCCGGTCGCCCTTTTCTTCATGTAATCCACCATCGAATTGATCTGGCGCACCAGGTCGGTTTCTTCCAGGTGCGGGGTGCTGCCGATCTTTCCGAAACGGTCGGATACCAGCCGCAAACGGCCCACATCCTTTTCGAGTTCATGGACGATCTTCTCGTCTACCGATTTTTCCTTCAGCATTTCCACCCAGCCTTCCAATGAAGATACAGGTGTGCCTAACTGGTGGGCCGTTTCCTTTGCCATTCCCGCCCACACCTGGTTCTGGGCCGAACGGTAACTGCTTCGCAGCGAAAAAATGGTGATCAGGATAAACAGGGCAACGATGCCCAGTTGCACGATCGGGTAATACCTGACTTCGTCCAGCAGCCTGGAATTCCCGTAATAATAACGGTTACGTATAGTCGGGTTTGCCGGATCCACCCACTCAAATGGGTCATGTTGCGATTTCAGGCGGTTGAGTATTTTTTCGCGGTAGGCCGGATCCTTCGCCGCCTTCGCGGAATCGAGGTTGATCCACTGGGTGATGCTGTCCTTTTCGTTCGTTTCAATAATAGGAATGGATTTATTTTCAGTAACGATCTGTGTGGCAAATCCGATATCCACCGAATCGGGAGCGTTGATTACGAATTTCCCCGCCTTGTACCATTGCTCCACCCGCTGTTTTTCCTCCCTTTCGATTTTCCTGGCCAGGTACTGGGAATAAAAAATGGTGCCGCTCACGATCAGGATCGCGATCAGGGCCAGGGCCGTTCTCCAGTTAACGAATTGGCGGAACATGCGCCGAAATTAACCCCAATTTCACGAACGGAAAATTTGGTATTTCTTTTCCCATACCCGCCGGGCAAACAGATGGCCATATCATACATTCCCATTTTCTTACCGGCTTACCGTCTTACCGGCTATTTGAATGAATACAATGAACAGGTAAGGGGTCAAATCAGTCCGCAAGCCTTATTTTTGATGAAATAATTTTCCATATTGAGCGCATCCCCTAAAGTAGCTGTCGTCATCCTTAACTGGAACGGGCAAAAATACCTGGAGCAATTCCTGCCTGCCCTGTTATCAACCACCTACCCGAATACCGAATTCGTTATCGCCGATAATGGTTCTACCGATGGATCCCTGCCATTCCTTGAAAAAAATTATCCCCGGATCAGGCTGATCCGCTTCCCGGTGAATCACGGCTTCGCGAAAGGATATAATGAAGCGCTGAAGCAGGTGGAATCGGATTATTATGTATTGCTCAATTCCGATGTGGAGGTTCCCGCAGGCTGGTTGCAGCCCATGGTGAACCTGCTCGAATCGGATAAAAATATCGCGGCCTGCCAGCCCAAACTCCGCTGGTTCCTTGATAAAAAAATGTTTGAATACGCCGGGGGCGCCGGCGGCTGGCTGGATAAATACGGATACCCTTTTGCCAAAGGCCGGATCTTCGATGTGTGCGAGGAAGACCGTGGACAATACAACCAGGCCGAACCGATCTTCTGGGCCAGCGGCGCCGCCTTGTTCATCCGGGCCGGTGTTTACCATGAGATGAAGGGTTTCGACGAATATTTTTTCGCGCACCAGGAAGAGATCGACCTCTGCTGGCGGATGCAACTCGCCGGGTACAGGATCTATTCCTGCCCCGCTTCGATGGTCTACCATGTAGGCGGCGGTACCCTGCCGCAGGGAAATTCGCTGAAAACCTTCCTGAATTTCCGCAACAACCGGATCATGCTATCCAAAAACCTCCCCCTTTCAAAAAAATTATGGGTAGTGCCGGTACGTAATTTCCTCGACGGCGTTTCGGCCTGGAAGGGCCTGCTCACCGGTCATGGCGGCTATTTTATCGCTGTGTTAAGGGCCCAGCTGGCCTTTTACAAATGGTGGTTCTTTCACCGGAAAAAAAGTGTTTTTCCCCTGACAAAAAAAGGCCGGCTGAGCGGTTACCTGCCCCGGAACGTGGCCTGGCTTCATTTTGCCCGGAAAAAGAATTACTTCTCGGAAATTGTGGGAAAAACCGGCTGATTTTTAATTGCCGAACCCTTATTTTTGCGGCACAAAACCCGGATTATGAACAATCAACAGGAATACCAGCAAGAGCTGCAAAAGATCCAGGACAGGGATTTTACCCACAACTGGGTCTCCTCTTCCGGTTTTCTATTTTACCTGCAGGTGGCCTGTATCGTAGCCTTTGTACTGGGCGGTTGTTATATGCTGTACACCAAACGCTACAGCAAGATCGAAGCGCCGGTGCAGGAAAGCACCCTGTACACTCCCAAGTATAAATAAGAGGTTGAAATTTTTTTAAGCGGGTCGCAGGCCTTATTTTTGCCGGCCCGGAAACGATCATCGGACGGGCGGCTCTATAGTTCTTTTTGAAAATTACGCGGAAGTAGCTCATTTGGTAGAGCACGACCTTGCCAAGGTCGGGGTGGCCGGTTCGAGCCCGGTCTTCCGCTCAAAACGATCCTCTTGCCGTTCCGGCGGAGGATTTTTTTTGGGGTTGAGATGTTGAGTACGGGGTCACTAACCCTAAAACTTTTCAACCCATTAACCCTTCGAAATCCTACCGCCCTGGTGGTGGAACTGGTAGACACGCAGGACTTAAAATCCTGTCTGCAGCAATGCGGGTGCGGGTTCAACTCCCGCCCGGGGCACTAAAAGCGACCTGCGTCGCTTTTTTTATTAAACAGCCGTCCTGTATTTGTAGATTTGAAAAAAACTGTGCGTATGGCAACCGAAATAAAATGCCCCAATTGCGGGCACCAGTTTGAGCCCAATGATGCCATCCGGGAAGAGGTGGAGAAAGAACTCCGTTCCAAGGCGGCCGACTGGCAAAAAAAGAAAAACGAGGAATTCCAGTTAAAACTGGAAGATGAAAAAAAGAAGATGCAGGAAATGATGGAAGAACAAATCCGTAAAAATATTGCCGCGGATTTCGAAAACAAACTCCTGTTGCTGGAAAAGAACAATAAAGACTACGAGGAAAAACTAAAACAGGCCAGGCAGCAACAACTCGATTTCCTGAAAAAAGAACAGGACCTGAAAAATAAAGAAGCTGAACTGGAACTGTCCATACAGCTAAAACTGCAGGAAGAACGAAGTAAACTGGCCGAAGAAATCCGGAAACTCGAGGAACAACGGAATTCCGCCAAAGAAACGGAATACCAGTTACGTCTGAAAGAATGGGAGGAAAAATTCGAAGCCCAGAAAAAACTGGTCGACGAAATGAAAAGAAAATCCGAACAGGGCAGCATGCAGAGCCAGGGAGAAGCCCAGGAATTGCTGCTGGAAGACCTGCTCCGCTCCTCTTTTCCTTTCGACAAAATTGAAGAAGTCGGAAAAGGCGTGCGTGGGGCAGACTGTATGCAGACGGTCGTGAACAAGACCGGCCAGGAATGCGGCAAGATCATCTTTGAAAGCAAACGCACCAAAGATTTCGGGGGCGACTGGATCGAAAAACTGAAGGCCGATATGCGCAGCCAGGGAGCCGATGTAGCCGTGCTCGTTACCCAGGCTTTTCCGAAAGACATGACCAGCTTCGGCGAAAAGGACGGGGTCTGGATCTGCGGCTTCGCGGAAGTAAAACCCGTTGTTCAGCTGCTGCGTGACGGGATTATTAAAATTTCAACGGCGATAAAAAGCCAGGATAATAAGGGAGATAAAATGCACCTGCTGTACGACTACCTCACCAGCCCTGAGTTCGCCGGGCAATGGCAGGCGATCCGAGAAGGATTCCTGAGTATGAAGCTCTCCATCCAGAAAGAAAGGGACGCCATGGAAAAACTCTGGAAGGCCCGCGAAAAAAGCCTCGAAAAAGTATTACTGAACGCCGCGCATATCCGCGGTTCCATCGAAGGAATCTCCGGAACGGATGTTGACCTTAATTTACTGGGGAATGGGATGGGTGACGAAGAGGATGTTGGTAGCTAGTGGGGACCCGATAGCTATCGGGTGAGGAATGGCATACTATGATAATTACATCCCTGGTTACATAACAAATAATCAATTGCACGCTTCGCATATATTTTGACTTCCGAAACGCAGGCTTCTCGCATTGCCAATTGATTATTGCCTATTGCCTATTGACTATTGCCTATTGTCAACACCCCTCACACCACAATATCCTGTATCGCATCCAGGAATTCCTTCCGCCGTCGCTGCGAGACTTCCAGTTCTTTCCCGTTTTCCATGATCACATAGCCGCCGTCATTCCGCTGGAATTCTTTTACCTTATTCAGGTTGATGAGATAATGATGATGAATGCGGAAGAATTTATTACCGCTCAGCTGCGCTTCAAATTCCCCCAGGGCTTTGGAAGAAACGAGTTTTTGCCCGTCGCTCAAATAAACATGCGTATAAGGCCCGCTGGCTTCGCAATATATGATACTGCTGAAACTGATAAAAACGATTTTGTCAGACATGGCGATCCCGATCTTCTGATCGGAATGATCCGGGTGATTATTCAATAATGTATCCAGGTGCTGCAATTGCAGGGATAGCTTCGAGAGTTCATTCCTGACATCGGCTTTCACTTTCTGAACCACTTTGATCACATCTTCCGACCCGATGGGCTTTAATAAATAATCCACCGCGCTTACCCGGAAAGCCTCCAGCGCATACGCGTCATAGGCGGTAACAAATACTACCCTGAACGAAGGATTGGTAAAACTGCGCACCAGGTCCATGCCCGTCATTCCCGGCATTTCCACATCCATAAATACCAGGTCGGGATGCAGTTGCCCGATCAGTTGTTTCCCCTCTTCAGGGGTACTGGCGCTTGCCAGCAGGTCCACATCATCCCGGCAATGCTTTTTCAGGATGGTGGTGAGCACACTGATGGCCGAGGGTTCATCATCAACGATGATGGTTCTTATCATATACTGATTTTCTGGCTTGTTCGGATAAAGAAAACGGAACATCAATTTTTACCAGGGTACCGGCCGTCACGCCGTTATGTGCAAGGTCGGTAATACTCGTCCGGATAGATGACCCATATTCATGAGACAATAACTCAAACCGCTTGGAAAGCAGCTGCATTCCCCGGGAATGATGCCCCTGCCGGAACTGCTGTTTCAGTTCCGCCGCTTTTTCCCTCCCGATACCATTATCCTCGACTTCAAATTCCGTGGCCGTTCCGTTTTCATGTATCCTGACTTGCAGCTTCCGCTCCCCCTTTTTATTCGATAGCCCGTGCCAGATGGCATTTTCAATATAGGGCTGCAGCATCATGTTGGGTATCATTCTTTCCTCCGCCTTAAACCCCGGGTCTTTCTCAATGGAGTAATGCAGATCCGGAATTCTTAAATTCTCGAGCGACAGATACAATTCCAGCAATTCCAGTTCCTGCTTTATGGTAACGAAGGGCTGGTTGGCATTATCGAGCAACAGGCGAAGCAGTTTGGAAAAACGGGAGAGGTACAGATGCGATTTATCATTATCCTCTTTCAATATCAGGTCCTGGATAGCGTTAAGGGAATTAAACATGAAGTGCGGGTTGAGTTGAGCCCGCAGGCTCTGCAGTTCCAGTTCGGCCATTTTATGACCTGTCTCCGCCTTTTCAACCGATCTTCTTTTCCGGTTACGCTGGCGAATCAGCAAAGCGATAAAGAAAGAAATGATCGCCAGTGCAGTAATCCCCGTCAGCAATAATTCATTTTTTCTTTTACGTGCAGCCTTTTGTTCGGCTGCCAGGGCCGCATTTTTTAACTGCTCCTCTCCTACAGCTTTATCCACCTCATATTGTGTTCTCAGTTGCTCCATTTTACGGGCGTTCTCACTATTCAGAATAGAATCCTTTATTGCTACATACAGATCAGTATACCCGAGTGCTTTCTGATAATCATTCATCCCTTTATACAAATCTGCCAGTACCCGGTAACCATCCTTGATACTTTCTATGGCCCCTGTATTCTTTGCAAGGGAAAGTCCGCTGTCTGCAAATTGAATAGCCTCTTGATACTTTTTGATTTTCGACACCCGGCTTAATTCCCCGGCTGCCTGTTTTGATAATATACCGCCCATATTGATATAGGTATCGGCCAGGTTTTTATTGGCGCCGACCTCCCGGAATATTTTAGCCGCTTTGGCGCAGCTTTTTAATGCCTCTTCATAGTTGGATTGATGGAGATAGACACTCCCGAAACTGGAATAGACCTGGCCAATAAGTTCTTTATTTCCCAATTCAATTTCACCCTTTAGCGCTATCGAGAAATTAGCTAACGCCTCCTTGTATTTACCCTGTTTTTCATATAGTCTTCCAATAGCCCCATAAGCCCCGATAATGTGCTCTTTATTGCCGATTTGCCGGGATAGCGCCAGATAGGCTTGATAGTTTTTCAACGCCTCGGGATAGTTTCTCATATTCATATAAATATCACCGATATTCAGGTAAAAGATAGGCGTAATTTCCTTATCCCCCGCTTCCTTCAACATCTTTAACCCGGTAAATAAATAGTGAAGCGCTTCCGGATGGTTGCCCTGCACATCAATAGCCGAACTTAAATTATTATAGGTATTGGCGATCCACCGGTTACTGCCGGCAACCTCATAAGCTTTTAATGCCAGTTTATAATACTTAATAGCTTCCGCATATTCTGATTTGACGTAATGAATATTACCGATATTATTCAGGTTATGACCCAGCTCAAGTGCATTCCCGATATCCTCATTAATGGTAGCAGCAGCCTTCAATTTATCCATAGCTTCCCGCAAATTTCCTTCCTGCCAGTCGAAGGTAGCAAGATTATTCAGCGCACACGCTTTGGCGTATTTGTAATTCAATTTATCCGCTAATTGTAAGGACAACACTCCCGCTTCCCTCGCCTTTTGCCTGTCTCCTGCCATATTCAAATACCAGCACAGGCTACACAGGGCTGTTGCCTTTACCGTATCATGTTTTGCTGTACTAATAATATTATTCAATGAGTCAATCTTCGTTTGCGACTCACGCTGCGCCCATAAATCCTGCCGGCAGGAAATAAGCAGTAACATGAAAAGACAAGTTCTAATTCTCATATTGCACCAATTGTTGGGCCTGTTCGGATAACGTAAAAGGCACATCAATCTTCACAAGCGTGCCGGAAGCCTTTCCATGATCCTCCAGGTCTGTTACCGTTGCCCGGATTGAAGAGCCGTATTTTTTTGACAATAATTCAAACCGCTTGGAGAGCAACTGCATCCCTCTGGAATGATGCCCGTGCCGGAACTGCAGTTTCAGTTCCGCCGCTTTTTCCCTCCCGATACCATTATCCTCCACTTCAAATTCCGTGGCCGCCCCGCTTTCATGAATCCTGATCTGCAGCTTCCTTTCTCCTTTTTTATTGGACAAACCATGCCAGATGGCATTTTCAATATAGGGCTGCAGGATCATGTTCGGTATCATCCTTTCCGCTGCTCTAAACCCAGGAACTTTCTCGATGGAGTATTGCAGGTCCGGAATTCTTAATTGTTCCAGTGACAAATACAATTCCAGCAATTCGAGTTCCTGCTTCACCGTCACAAAGGGCTGGCTGGCATTATCCAGCAACAGCCGAAGCAGTTTTGAGAACCGCGACAGGTACAGCTGTGATTTCTCATTCTTCTCGTTGACGATCAGGTCCTGTATCGCGTTCAGTGCATTGAACATGAAATGCGGGTTTAACTGGGCCCGCAGGCTCTGCAGTTCCAGTTCGGCCATTTTATGCGCCGCCTCCGCTTTCTCCACTTCCCTTTTTTTACGGATATGCTGCCGCATGAGGAGAATACTGAAAACGGAGATTAGCAATATGATAATAACCCCGGCCACCATGATATCAAACTTCCGTTTGCGCTCGGAAAGTTGTTTATCATTTAAAAGCTTTTGTTCCTTCAGCTTTGCTTCCACCTGTTTTTTCTCCAGTGCGACCGCTTCATCCACTTCGTGTTTCGTCCGGAGGTTTTCCAGTTTACGGGTGGTCTCATTATTCCTGAGTGAATCATTGAGGCGGATAAAAAGCAGGTTGTATTCGAGGGCTTTCTTAAAATCGTTTAATCCCGCATAGGTTTCTGAGAGAAATTCATACGCGTGACTGACGGTTTCCCGGATACCGATAAGACTGGCGATGTTCAGGCCCTTGTCCAGGTAAACCAGCGCGCGCCGGTACGATTTCAGCGCCACCAGGCCTTTCTTCTCCCCTGCCGCTCTGGACAGCATATTGCCGGCGCTGACGGTGGAAATGGCCACACCTTCCCGGTCGCCGATCTCCTCCCTGATCTCCAGGGCCATTTGATAATTACTTAATGCCTCGCTCCAGTTCTTTTGCCGGGAGTAAACATCCCCGATGGCCTGGTAGGAGTTCGCGATACCCCGCTTATCCTTCAGCTCCAGCTTTAACCGCAGGGATTCGCGGTGATGCTTCAGCGCTTCCTTTACATTGCCCAGTTCATTATAGGCTATGCCGATAAAATGATAGGTCCCGGCAATTGTGCGTTTATGCCCGATCTCTTTCCGGATCTTCAGGGCGATGAACAGGTTTTTCAACGCCTCGTTATAATTTCCCAGGCTGCAGTAGATCCTGCCCAGGTCATGATAAGAGGTCCCGATATTTTCATGATCCCCCAGTTCCACGTGCAGCTGGAGGCTTTTCAGCCGGTATTCCAGCGCCATCGTGTAATTCCCCTGGTCAACATGCACATTACTGACATTACCATAATAACTGGCCAGGGTTAATTTATCACCCAGCGCCGCGGCAATCCGGAAAGCTGCGTTGTAACGGTTCATCGCTTCCGTATAATTTCCCTGCGCATCGTAAATGATCCCCTGCCGGATCAGGGTACGGGCCGCGATCCGCTTATTGCCCGTCCGGTTCATGATCTCCATTACTTTCTCATAATACTGCAGGGCTTCCGGATAGTTTCCTTTGTCCCGCTCCATTGATCCAAGAAGGGTATATCCCTCTCCCAGCCCGGAATCGTAATGAATAGCCGCGGCTAATGCGATGGCCGAGTCGACATACCGGGCAGAAAGGGCATGTTTGCCGGCCAGCAGGTACCGGAGACCCATTTCATTCAGTGTTTTTACCCGGTTCGAATCCTGCGGCAGATGGGGCAGCAACCGGAGCATGGAGTCTATTTCCCTTTCAATAATGCTTTGCGCGGAGCTTTCCTGTACCAGGCTAAGCGCCGCATAAAAAAACCATATCCCGGGTTTTATCACTTTCATAGCATCATTAAAAAGGAAGGTCAATTAACAGAGCCGGAATACAGCGGTAATAAACAGGGTCGGGGTTTCAACGGAATGACAAATGGTGAAATAAACCGGTTACCCGATACGATGCGGCTGTATTAAGTTAGCAAATTAATTCGGGACATAACCCAACCACCGGGAAATTAACAGCTGCAGTAAAGGGTTAATAATTGATGGCCCAGGCTAAATAAATGCATTCGGAACAAGTAGCCCGGGCCGGTATCCTGCTCCGCCTTCCCTTACCTTATCGTCATATACGGCCCTTATATGCCGATCAGTTATTGGATTTTTCCATCACTTATTAAACCGGTCCTTCACCCTGTTAAAAAGGTATTGGCTCCCGTTCCAAGGTATTTTAGTTTTAAAGGATTAGAAATCATTAACCACTTAACTCATTCTTATGAGCAAGATACTTCGCTGTCTGGCTGTCATCCTGTTCATGGCTGCCTGTAAAAAATCAATAAACCCCTCTGCCGAGCCCGATTCGAACCAGCCCTCTGTTAATCTGAAACAGGGGGGAAGTACCGGCCCGACGGTTACTACCACCACCGCCTCTTTCATCACCTCCGCTACCGCAACCTCCGGGGGTAGCGTTTCTTCCGGCGGCGGGGGCAATAATGTTACAGAAAGAGGGATTTGTTATAGTACAAGCCCCAACCCCACCACATCTAATTTTAAAGTGATTTCGGGTTCCGGATCCGGCAGCTTTACGGCGGTTCTCTTAAACCTGTCGGGTAACACTACTTATTATGTTCGGGCCTATGCCGTTAAAAATTCCGGAACCACCTATGGTAACCAGGTTGTATTTACCACCCTGACAGATTATGGAACGATCATCGATTTCGATGGAAATATTTACCATACCATCACAATCGGTAACCAGGTCTGGACGGTTGAAAACTGGAAATCCACCCACTACAATGACGGCACTGTAATCCCCAATGTAACCGATGATAATGCCTGGTATGCACTTAACAGCGGGGCCTGGTGCAGTTATAATAATAATGATGCTAATATCGCCACATACGGTCGACTCTATAACTGGTATGCCGTAAATGACGTGCACGGACTGGCACCTCCGGGATGGCGTGTACCCACTTACACTGACTATTATACCACCCTCATGAATACGCTGGGCGGATGCAATACTGCCGGGAAAAAACTAAAAGATAATATCGGCTGGAACGGTGATAACAGCAGTGGGTTTAAAGCCTTACCTGCCGGCCGGCGCTATGCAGGCAACGGTGCAAACGGCCCCGTGACTTTCTTTTCAGCGCTGGGGCTCTATGCCGACTGGTGGACCAGCACACAACCTTCGAATCCGGCAATGGCCTGGTATTTTGAACAGGGCGCTAACGACGAGTCCTGTATAATTACCGGCACAATATCTGATGCGAACTATAATATAAAAACAGGGTATTCCGTCAGGTTTGTCAAAAACTAATCGGGTCTTAACACCATCTTCTTTCCATCAATAAAATATCATGAAAAAGAATTTCCTGTTTATCACCATGGCCATTTGTTTACTTTCCGGCATAACGGATGCTCAATGGTTTCCCGATATCAGGGTACCATTATCCGGCTATCCGAAAACACAAACACAAATTAACAACAGGCACCTCCTGGCTGCCAGTGGCAATTCCCTGCATGTAATCTGGGTAGATGGCCGGAATGCCAGCGAGGGAATAAATAATGGCAATTCAGAAATTTACTACAGTCATTCTGATGACGCAGGCAATACCTGGTTTGCAGATACCCGTATCTCAAACAATCCCGACTATTCCGGCGATCCCTGCATAGCCGTTTCGGGATCAGCAGTGCATGTGGTATGGGCCAACAGAATAGAATCGGGGAACGGGTATGAGATCATGTATAAGCGCTCGGCAGACGGAGGTATGACCTGGGGGGGAGAAACGAGATTAACCAATGACCCCTTTGATTCGGAATATCCGGTTGTCGCGGCCAGCGGACAAAATGTTTACGTGGTTTGGAGGGAAAACCGGGATGCCTGGGTTCCCGCTCTTTATTATAAACGCTCCACGGATGGCGGTCTGACCTGGAGTGCGGATACCCGGCTGACCTATGAAACTTCTCCCAAACAATTTCCGGCCGTTGCCGCAGCTGGCCAGAATGTATATGTAGCCTGGACCGATTTCCGCGACGGTTTCTTTTTACAGGTATACTTTAAACGCTCCGCCGACGGAGGTATTTCCTGGGATGCCGATACCCGCATATCGAACAATATACGTGACCAACGTTACCCGACAATTGCTGCAGATGGATCTGCCGTACATATCGCCTGGGAGAAGAATATAGTCGGATTTGGGGAAGATATTGTTTACCGGCATTCCCTTGACGGGGGCATCACGTGGGGTGCGGAAATAGACCTGTCGAATAGTATCTACGGCGAAATGAAACCCAATATTGCCGTATCAGGACAGCAAGTGCACGTGGCCTGGAATGACAATCGCAATAGCACGGAAGATATCTATGCGACAAGTTCCGCCGACGGCGGTAACTCCTGGGGACTGAATTATCGTTTGACCCATAAACCCTTTAACTGGATGTATTCCCGCTATCCTTCCGTAGCAGCATCCGGTGCAAATGCCTGGGTTGTATGGGAAGACAGCCGGACCGGCAACGGCGAACTCTTTTATACACATAATGGCGCTCCTGCCTGCAATATGACAGCCTCTGCGGGTACTGACGAACACCTGTATTACGGGTATGAACCCGGTCAGTGCAAAGCTAAATCCGTAACTATTACAAACGGAACGGGTCCTTTTACATATAACTGGACACTGAGCCGCCCCTTGCTTCCGGGCGAATCCATGACGGGCAACAATACAGGAGAAGTAACTGTTTGCCTGATGGATACAGCGGAATTATGTGTGGCAGTAACGGATGCCAACGATTGCCATGCTACAGACTGCGCCATGATCTACGCGGAAGATGTGCGCTGCGGCACGGGCAATAACCAGAAAGTGATCTTATGCCATAATGGTAATACGATTTGTGTAGATGCCAACGCAGTTCCTGCCCATGTAGCGCATGGAGATTATGTGGGACCCTGCACCACAACGACTATACCGGGAGGTGGTTTAACGGAAGGCCAGCAGGATGAATTCATGATCTTTCCCAATCCTTCAACCGGAGATTTCAGGATCAACCTGGATGCCGGCAATGATGACAAACACATTCGTATTTTCGATATGACAGGAAGGATCGTTAAAGAGTTTACGGCAAGCCGCTCTCTTGTTATTCACCTGGAGGCTCCCGGAACTTATTTTGTTCAATTGCAAACAGGCCGGCAATTACTGACAAAGAAATTAGTGGTGGTTCGCTGACAAGGCCTCGCGGTACAGCATTGGACTTTTAGCCCCGGTCCATTTAAATGGACCGGGGCTGTCATTTAAATTTAACTGATATACGCCCGACTTCTGCAGACTCCTAACTCCTAACTTCTAACTCCTAACTTCTAACTCCCCACCACCCAGGCCAGCACCAGTCCGTCCAGTTCCCGGTAATGAACAGAAAGGTTTGTGCCGGTCTTTGTAAAATAACAATCGATCGTTTCATTCCCCTCATGCTTTTTCAGGAGATGGATATGCTGGCGGAAATCCACAGCCCCGCTGCCATACCATTTAAATACGGCTTCTTTTGCCGACCAAAGAAGTGTCAGGAGTCGGGAGTCAGGAGTTCGGGGTCCGGCAACCATTTCGTCCGGAAATGATTTCTCATCTTTAAACGACCTATTGCCCATTGCCCATTGATTATTGCCAATTGCCTGTTGCTTATTGCCAATTGCCTGTTGCTTATTGCCAGTTGCAGGTTGACCACTCACCATTTCCCGTTCCCCCTCCCGCAAAAACTTCCCGGCGATCCGCGTTATTTTCTCCACCGGTATCTCGATATCGATCCCCACCCTGCTATCCCGGCTCACGATGGCCGCGGCGTAATCCCCGCAATGTGAAATGGAGAAATGGTATTGTTCACCGGGCAGGTAGGGCTTCCGGGTATCGGCGATCCGGATCAGTTCGTAGGGAAAATCGGGGAACAGGAATTGCAGAAGGAATCGCCCCGCCAGGTGCTGCAGCCGCTTATGCGGGTGCGTTACATCCCGGTGCTGGGGAACGTTCCCTTTGAAGAATTCTTCCGTTTCCTCGATCTTCCAGATGCCGAGCCGGGTGGATTCGCTGACGGGATGTTGAAAAAAAACCGGCATGAGTCGGGGTTTACGCTTTATTTTGCTGCATTACCAAACCGAAGATAGAAAATGATACTCTCCGACAAGCGTATCCTGGAAGAAATGGAGAAAGGGACCATTAAAATCGTTCCCTACGACCGCGAATGCCTGGGCAGTAATTCCTATGATGTCCACCTCGGGAAAACCCTTGCCACCTACAAGGAACACATGATCGACGCCAAAAAGCACAACCATATCGAGTATTTCGAGATCCCCGAAGATGGGATCATCCTCTATCCTCATATTTTTTACCTCGGTGTCACGGAAGAATACACCGAAACCCATGCCCATGTGCCCTTTCTCGAAGGGAAATCATCTACAGGCCGCCTCGGTATTGATATCCACGCCACCGCGGGCAAGGGCGATGTGGGTTTCTGCGGCAACTGGACCCTCGAGATCTCCGTCAAACAACCGGTGAAAATTTACAAAGGCATGCCCATCGGGCAACTGATCTACTTCCCGGTTGACGGGGAGATTGAAATAAAATACAACCAGAAAAAAAACTCCAAGTACAGTAACCAGCCTGATAAGCCGGTGGAGAGTATGATGTGGAAGAATAAGTTCTAGTCGTGAGTCATTAGTCGTGAGTCGTGAGTCAGAACACTGGCATCGATAAACCCTGATAATATTTTGAAGGACACGACTAATGCCTATCGACTAAAGACTGATCAGTTGTTCAGTTTCCAGATGGTATAATTCAATAGGAAAGCAAAACTCACCCAGCTGATATAAGGCACAAGCAGCCAGGCCGCCGTTTTATTCACCGAAGCAAAAGCAAAAATGGTCAGCAGGATGAATACCCACATCACCAATATTTCAACAAGGGCCCATCCAACCTGGTGCTGGTTGAAAAATATAAAGGACCAGAAAAAATTCAGCAGCAATTGAATCGCAAACAACAGGATGGCAGTTTTCTTAACCGCGGTTGCGGCATCCGATTTCCAAACCAGGTAAAGGGCGATACCCATTAAAATATACAATGTGGTCCAGACCGGGCCAAATATCCAGCCGGGAGGGTTCCAGGAGGGTTTCTGAATGGTTTGGTACCATGTTCCCACACCGGAGGCAGTGAAAAAACCGCTGGTAACCCCTGCAAGCAGCGGAATCGCAACGGAAATAACCAGTTTAACCGTATTGTTCATACACAAATAACACCGCGATCATGAATAGGTTCAAAGCGCTTCCACCCCGAATTTTTTATAGTACGCGATCAGCCATGCCACTACTTCATTATAGCTTCTTTTTCCCGCGGGCTGGTTATTCGCCTTCAGGTACTGGCCATAACCCCAGAGGATCAGGGTTTGCAGGGGGTTCTGGTAACGCCGGTAAAAATCCCTGAATTCCTTCTGGTCTTTTTTAACCTGGGGGTCGGCCTTTGCCTGGAATGCCTTCGCCAGTGAAGTATCCCGGTTATACACTTCGCCCAGCGCATAATTGTACATATCGTAATACACCGAATAACGAAAAACGGCGGAGTTATAGGAACGGCAGGCCAGGAAGCCCACGAAATTCGCTTCGCTCTCCTTACCGTAGCCCAGCTGGTGGGCGATCTCATGCGTGGTGACATAGGGCTCCAGGAACCGCGGCACGGTGGTATTTACCTGCGCTTCTCCCGAAAAAGGATTGTAATAACCCTGGAACCCGAGGTAATTGCCAAGGTAACTGAACAGCGAGGGCTTGACCGATCGGCCGGGATAACGCAGGAAAGGAAATTTTTCCGCCGCGATGCGGTAGGCTTCCGCAGCGCCGGCAAACAGGTTCTTTTTTTTGTCAAAGGAATCCCGCTGCGCTTCGTTGACCGATAAAGCGAAATGATTGACCCGGTTTTGTATAACGGTAGTCAATGTATCCAGATCGGCCAGGGAATATTCTTTCACCTCCAGCCCGAGCTGGTGGGCGATCCCCCTGCGGTTGTAATTAAGTCCCCAGAGCAGGTTGAAAAAAACATAAACGAACAGGAAAAAGAAAATGATCTGCTGCAGCCCGGTGATGAAATAAGCCCGGTTGAATTTCTTTTTTACGATCGCGCGGATAAACTGGAATGTTTTATAAAGAATTACCAGGATCAGAAATCCGTAAAACACATCCCCTACGCTGAAGGGGATCCACCCGAACAGGAATCGCTGCACACGCGCGATCAGGGGATACACGCCCCGGCTGTAATTGGTCTCCACCCATCCCGGATACCAGGAAGCCCATTTGATCAGGATCGTCAGCACGATCAGGAGGACCCAGCTCCAGCTCTTCATCAGGCGGGTAAATAATCGGGCGATCAGTTGTTGCAATCAGGTAAGTTTTAAGTAGCTTCAGAACCAGGCTTTTAGCTAAAGCCGGTTGACAAAAATAATCGAAAATCAGCCCCGAATTTTGCTATTATTGCCTTACCTTTGCACACTCTTTAAAAGTTGACCAATGAGCCGCCAACGGGAGTTTGAGATAGCTTTTGTGGGATTAAAACCCGGGGTGCATGAATATAATTATTCCATTGACGACCGGTTCTTTGAGGATTACCAGCAACAGGATTTCAGGAACTGCAAAGCGCATGTACGGCTGCTCCTGGATAAGAAAAGCAGTTTCATGCTGCTTAAATTTGAGGTAGGCGGTAAACTGGAAGTAACCTGCGACCGTTGCAACAGCAACCTGCCTCTCGAACTCTGGGATGAATTCAACATCACCGTAAAGATGGTGGAAGAACCCGAGCTGATGAACGGGCAGGAAGACGACCCGGATGTATATTATATCAGCCGGGGCGAAAGTCACCTGAACGTGGCTAACTGGATCTATGAGTTCATCAACCTCAGCATCCCGATGCAGAAATCCTGCGGTTTTGAACAGATGGATGGCCCCTATTGCAACAAAGCCGCCCTCGACACGCTGAAGAAACTGGTACCCGAAGAAAAAGAAAAAAAAGAGAACCCGATCTGGAAGGGATTGGAAAAATTTAAAGACCTGGAATAAACATTAATATTTGAGTTATGCCAAATCCGAAACGCAGACACAGTCAGCAACGCAGCGCCAAGCGCAGGACGCATTACAAGGCTACGGCCAGCACCCTCACTACCGACAGCACAACGGGGGAAATGCATGTGCGTCACCGCGCCCATGTTAGCGAAGGCAAACTTTACTACAAGGGTAAAGTAGTGGCCGAGAAGTCGCCCGTTAAAAAATAATGAAAGGCAAATCCCGGGGCCCGAATCCGTTACAAAACGCATGTTTGGTGACGGATTGGGGATTTGGGATTTTTTATTAGGACTTCATGATGACGATCGGAATCGATATGATGGGCGGCGACTATGCCCCGGCCGAAGCGGTAAGGGGCGTTCAGCGCTATCTTGAAACCCGGTCCTCCCCCGCCAGCCTCCTGCTGATCGGCGATTCAAAAACAATCAAAGCCCTGCTGGCCGCAAACAACATTGATTCGCCTCATTGTAAGATCGTGCATGCCGAAGAAGTGATCGGCATGCACGAACATCCCACCCGTGCGCTGAAAGAAAAACAGCGTTCCTCCATCGCCATCGGTTTTCAACTGCTTGCTTCCGGTAAAATGGACGCGTTTATCAGCGCGGGCAATACCGGCGCCATGCTGGTCGGCGCTTTGTTCAGCCTGAAAGCGCTCGAAGGCGTGATCCGCCCTGCTATCTCCAGCATCGTTCCCAAAGTGACCGGCGGGTCGGGATTGCTGCTTGATGTGGGACTGAACGCCGACTGCAAACCCGAACAGTTAAACCAGTTCGCCATTATGGGTTCGGTCTATGCGCGGCTCATTCTCGGTATCGAAAACCCGCGGGTCGGGCTGATCAATGTGGGTGAGGAAGAGGGAAAGGGCAACCTGCTCACACAGGCCGCCTATCCTTTGCTGAAAGAGAACCGGCATATTCGGTTTGCGGGAAATATCGAGGGGCGCGACCTGCTAACGGATAAGGCCGACGTGATGGTCTGCGAGGGATTTACCGGCAATATCCTGCTCAAGATGGCCGAATCATTATATGATATCAGCCGGGAGCGTAATGTGCAGGATGAATTCTTTGACCGTTTCAATTTCGAGAATTACGGGGGCACGCCCGTGCTCGGCGTAGCCAAACCCGTGATCATCGGTCATGGTATTTCCGGCGCCAGGGCCTTTATGAACATGATCCTCCTCTCGCAGCTGATGATCGAAAAAGAAGTGATGCAGCAGATGAAGGAAGAGCTGGCCTGATCCGTTCACAGATTATTCCCAATCCTTGCAGACTCCCAAAATACCATGTCCAGGGTATCGTTAATGCCGGAAATAATTTTTAATTTTAAAGGAAATTCGAACCTTGATCAGAAACGGAACCGCCATCCTCCTCCTTTTTTTATGTACACATGGCTTCGCGCAGCCGAACAGTAATGTCATGGTCCTGACCGAACCCCGGTTCTACCCCGCCGAAAAAACCATTCTTTACAGGTTGGGTGAACGCACGATGCCCATTAAAGTATCCCAGTACGGTGAAGCGAAGGGTTATGTCTGTATTAACCTGCACGACAACGAAACCACTTCGGTGGCCGCGGCCCGTTCGATACTGGAGTTGCGGGGCGGCACCCTGATCAAGATCGAAAACAACCGCCAGCGCGTCGTACGTTTCCGGCTCCGCGGAGTTACCTACGCTTTTGACCCTAACCGGATCTTCTCGCGCACCGGCATCGAACAAAGCCTGAAGGAAAACGGTCGCATCAGCGAACCTGCGATCGGGGAAGTGGAGAAATTCGCGCAGCGCCTGCTGGAACTGCTTCCCGAAACGCTGGACTGCATCATCGCCCTGCACAATAACACCGAGGAAGCCTATTCGGTGCGCAGTTACCTGCCCGGCGGCGACCGCGCGAAAGATGCGAAGGATGTATTTGCCGCAGCCGGGCAGGATGTGGATGATATCATCTTCACCACCGATCACCGGCTCTTCCGCGCCATGGCCGACCATGACTATAATTGCATCTGGCAGGATAATGAACAGGTGAAAAGAGACGGATCGCTCAGCGTTTACTGCGGCGAAACGAAGCGGAAATACGTCAATATCGAAACCCAGCACGGAAGAACCAACCAGTACATGGAGATGCTGGAGAAACTGCTGGATATTTTGGAAGAGGAGAAACCTGCTCAAAATGACCAATAATCATTCTCTATCAGCCCACTTTTCTATAAAAACCTGTTGATAATTAATCAAAAAACATTTGGCCAAAAATGCCCCAGCCTGTATTTTTGCACTCCCAAATCCGAATAGCGGGGAATAAATTTCAGGTCGATCTCGTAGCTCAGTTGGTAGAGCACAACACTTTTAATGTTGGGGCCCTGGGTTCGAGTCCCAGCGGGATCACGAAGTGAGACCAATCCCGGCCATCCAGGCCGGGATTTCTTTTAGCCCGGCAAAAGTCCGGGACGAGAAGTTTGGTCCTCCTAAAAGACCGAATTGCTTA
>CAYNSL010000064.1:0-19170 GCA_964399755.1 uncultured Chitinophaga sp.
TTAACACCCACTCCTTCGCCTTCTCCAGCACCTCATCCTTCCCGCCCTGTCCCTTCTGCTTCACCAGTATATCCGGCAGCACCGGGTTGGGATCCTTTGCATCGCCATTGGCCCTGATGAATTGCTTGGAGCAGGTGCTGAATTGCAGGCGGGTATTGGGTAAAAGATTCCAGTAGAGCTCGCCGAAATCATTGGCGGGTTCGCCGCTGGGTTCGCCGATCAGGGTGGCTAATTGATAATCCTGGATGGCATTGGCCAGCATATTGGCACTGGAAAATGTATTGGGGCCGATCAGCACCGCCACTTTGCCCGAATAACGCAAGGGGTTATTGCCCGGTTTGCGGGGGCGACCGCCATCGCCGCGGATCAGCTTGCCGGTTTCAAGGTTAAGGTAATTTTGGAAGGAACCGGTGGTATATACGGAATTGACTTTAGACTGCTGCCGGATAAATTCCTTGTATTCATCACTCACCTTCCAGGTGCTGCCGCCCCCCATGCGGAAGGGCTTGTTGGTGATATAAGATAAAAGTCTTTCCCCCAGCACCGAACTGCCGCCCCCGTTCTGGCGAAGGTCAATGATCAGCCCGGCCACCGGTTTTTGCCGGATATCCGAAAACACGGAGTCGAGGAATTTTTCAAATACCGCGAGGTTCTTCATCGCGCGGAAATTCAGGTAGCCCGTACCGTTATCCAGCCTTTCAAAACTGTAATCCAGCCTGGCGGGTGCTGCTGCTTTTTTACGGACATTCGTGGCCTTATCAATCAGAGCGGGGTAGGTCAGTCCTTCGATTATCGTTGTTTTTTTAATCCCGTTATGCAGGTACTCCAGCCGGTACGGGGCGCGGATCCCGTGGAGCTCGAGGTTGCCGGCGAAATCCTGAACTACCTGCAGGGCTCGCCAGGTTGGAAGTCCCCCGTAAAAAGAGGTGAAGAAACGCAGGAGTTCCGCCGAACTGCGGTTATTGATCGACGTTATAATATCCCCGGGCGCCAGCACACTGTCGGCGGAAAGATCGTAGCGGACCAGCATTCCCGCGGGATCCGTTTCCCTGATGAGCACGGGAAATATTTTCAGGCCGCCCTGCTGCAGTTCTTCCCTGAATGAAGCCGGCGGGTTCAGGTTGCTGTGTCCCTCATCCAGCGCCGCGATGATCCGCGCAAAACCGGGCCAGCATTCCCGGGCGCTCATCCCGTCTTTGAACGTATGGAGCACACTGTCTTTGATCCGGTAAAACCGGTCGCGCCCTATGGCGTGATAGGGATCGGGATGGACATGCTCGATGCTGGTGACAAGAAAGTCCATGTCTGCGACCAGCTGTTCTTTTGTAAAAACGGCCGGCGGGTTGCCGTTACCATTGTTGACCTGGGCGGGCAGGGATGAAAATAAATGACCGAAAAGGCAAAATAACAATAGCTTTTTTATCATGGCTGGCAGGCGGATTAATATTCCATGTAAAATTAAAAACGTACCCTATTCCCTGCCGGGAAACTTCAAATCAGGGATAGTTTCCCGAAAAATCTAAAAAGTGGAATATTGGCAAAAATGATGAAAAACGCCTCGTTTTTGCCGAAAAACACGGAGAAAACAGCTTTTTTGGCGATTTTTTGGCCTTTTTTGCGATCTCAGGGATTTGATATCCTGGCGATATTACCCTGTTTTTTACCACCATCCCGGATTCTTTAACCGGTCCTATTTTATGACGGCCCCCTGTTCGATCCAGCAGCGGATCACCTCCCTTTCATCGGGCGTCATATTCGTCTTGTTGTTCTGGGGCATGGTCCTTGTAACCACCACCCGCTGCATGATCAGGTCCTTTTTCGCCACGATCTCCTGCGGGGTATCGTATTTCACCCCGTTGGGCGGGGCGGTATAAACATTATCGGTGGGCCTGGAAGAATGACACTGCACGCAGCGCTGCTGCACAATGGCGTTCACTTCCGCAAAGGCAATGTCTTTGCATTTGCCGGTGGAAAGCTGCGGCGCGGTGCCATAGGCCACGGCCAGTAAAAGGATTACCGACGCGGGCAGGATCCATACGCTGAGCTTTCCCTGTTCGCGCAGGTTCAGCCAGTGCTTGATGCCCGCCGCGCCGATGCTGATCGCGGCCAGCACGATCCACTGGTATTTGTTGCCAAAAGTGCTGGGAAAATGATTGCTTACCATCACGAACAATACGGGGAATGTAAAGTAGTTGTTGTGGATGGACCGCCGTAACGCGTTTTTTCCCTTTGTGCCGTCGGGCAGCTCTCCCCTTTTCGCCGCGTTCACCATCGCTTTCTGCGAAGGGATGATCACGAAAAAAACATTGGCCACCATCAGCCCGCCGATCATCGCGCCGAAATGCATATAGGCGGCCCTTCCGCTGAACAGGTGCGCATAGCCCCAGGCGAATCCCAGCAGTATCGCGATACCCGTTAAGGCAAACAACAGGGGCTTTTTGATCAGCGGGGACTTGCAGAGCTGGTCATAGAGTATCCATGCTGCGATAAAAGAGCCGATGCTGATACCGATGGCCTGCAGGGCCGTAAGCTTCATCACCGTATTGTCGATCATCATTGCCGAAGCATTGAAATAATAGATGATGGAGAGCAGGGCGAAACCCGATACCCAGGTGAAATACGCTTCGTATTTGAACCAGTGCAGTTCTTTCGGCATTGTTTTGGGCGCCACCTTGTATTTTTCGAGATAATAAAATCCCCCGCCGTGCACGGCCCAGAGATTGCCGGCCAGTTCTTCCCGCACATTCTCGGTACGGTTGAGGGCATTCTCGAGGAATACGAAATAAAAAGAGGCGCCGATCCATGCAATCCCGAACGTAATATGCATCACCCGCACCACGATATTGAGCCATTCCATCAGGTGTCCTTCGTAGGGCGTGCCCTTTACCATAAAATAAATACCGGCAATCAGACAGATAATGGTAAAGAGGATGGCTGCATAGATCCAGCCCTGGATCATTCCCGCACGCTCCTGTTCTTTTTCGTTTCCGGCCAGTCTTTTCGCAAGGGCATGGATCCGGTAGGTCATTACAATCAGCATGACGAGAATAAAGGCCGACAGGATGAGCAGAATAAGGGCCATCATGATAGTTGGTTGCAACGGGAACCCAGCCGGGTGAATGCTTTACCTGCCAAAATAGTACTTTATTTTCTTTGTCATCTTCCCCTCATTCCGGATTAGGCGAATAGTCGTTAAATTCACCCGGCAAGGTTATGACAAAACCGGATCTGATACTGAAAAGCAACCGCGTCATCACGCCCGCGGGCATTCAAAAAGCCGCGGTATGGATAAAAGACGGAAAAATCGCGGCGGTAGAACAAGACCTGCCCGGCATTGATCAGGATATTACCGACCTGGGCGATTGGGTGCTGATGCCCGGGATCGTGGACCCGCATGTGCATATCAATGAACCGGGGCGTACCGAATGGGAAGGTTTTGATACGGCCACCCGCGCGGCCCTCGCGGGCGGCGTTACCTCCCTCGTGGAAATGCCGCTGAATGCATCCCCGGTTACCGCAAACGCAAATGCCTTTGCATTAAAAATGGCTGCCGCGAATAACCGGCTGCATACAAATTGCGGATTCTGGGGCGGCGTCATCCCCGGAAATGAGCATGATATTGAACCCATGGCCGAAAAAGGAGTGCTGGGGTATAAAGCCTTTCTCACGCATTCTGGTATCGACGAATTTCCGAATGTGACCGAAGAGGATTTACGCAGGGCCATGCCCCGTATCGCGCGGCTGGGTCTTCCGCTGCTGGTGCATTGCGAACTGACCACGCACAAAGCTCATGCGGTAACCTCCTCGCGTCGTTACACTGATTATCTTCATTCCCGTCCCGCAGCATGGGAAGACCGGGCGATCGAAATGATGATCCGCCTTTGCGAAACATTTAATTGCCGCACGCATATCGTGCATTTGTCATCGGCAGATTCGCTGGAACAAATTGCGAAAGCCAAACAAAAAGGATTGCCGCTTACCGCAGAGACCTGCCAGCACTATCTCTATTTCTGCGCGGAAGAAATTCCCGACGGACATACCGAATTCAAATGCGCGCCACCCATCCGGGAAAAAGCCAATAATGAAAAATTATGGGAAGGACTGAAGGCCGGCGTTATCGATTTTGTAGCCACCGATCATTCACCCGCCCCGCCCGCCCTGAAAGAAATACAAAGCGGGGATTTCATGAAAGCCTGGGGCGGTATTTCCTCCATACAGTTTTCGCTGCCGGCATTGTGGACGGCCGCGCAGAAGCGCCAATGCGAACCGGCCGATATGGCCCGCTGGCTTTGTGAAAATTCTTCCCGTCTTCCCGGTTTGCAAAACAAGGGAAGGATCGCCCCCGGTTTCGACGCCGACCTCGTGGTCTGGAACCCGGAAGAAAATTTTACCGTGACGGAAGAGATGGTCCTGCACCGGCACAAGATCACGCCTTATTTGCATGAAAAATTATTGGGGGTGGTGAAGCAAACATGGCTGGCCGGGGAGAAAGTTTATGATGAAGGAAAGTTTTTACATTTGAATAAAGGAAGCATACTTGCCACGAACACACACTAAAAAACACAAAAGGTACGTGTCCTTTCGTGTTTTTCGTGGCCTGAAATAAATTATGGCCGAACCCGCTTTTACCAAACTCACCGATCTCGCCGCCGAAAAACTCGGTGGCCGCGCCCTGCTCTGCAGCGACGATTTTTTTGCCGAAAAGGAAAACCTGCTGAAACCCGGCCGCGGAATTTTTATTCCCGACAAATACACCGACCGCGGCAAATGGATGGACGGCTGGGAAAGCCGCCGCAAGCGCACACCGGGACACGACTGGTGCATCATCCGCCTCGCCACTTCGGGCATTATACACGGTGTGGACATCGACACCAATCATTTCCTTGGCAATCATCCTCCTTTTGCTTCGATCGATGCGGTAAACCTTGCGCCGGGTACGGAAGAAGAGCTGGAAAACGCGGACTGGCGGGAAATACTCCCGAAATCACCGCTGGAACCGGGGTCGCAGAATTTTTATGCCATCAGCGACAAGAATATTTACACGCACCTGCGCCTGAATATTTATCCCGATGGCGGGGTGGCCCGCCTGAAAGTTTACGGCGAAGTGTTCAAAGACTGGAGCCAGGTAGACCCCGGCGAATCGGTCAACCTTGCCGCCGCCACCAATGGCGCGAAGCCGGTAGTTTGCAACGATATGTTCTTTTCGCATATGGACAACCTGCTGATGCCCGGCCGCGGGGCGAACATGGGAGATGGCTGGGAGACGAAAAGAAACCGGACGCCGGGTAACCGCGACTGGGTGATCATCCGGCTGGCGCATAAGGGCATCATCGAAAAAGTGCTGGTGGATACCTGTCATTTCAAGGGGAATTACCCGGACAGTTTTTTACTCGAGGGTTGCCTTATTTCCCCGGAAGAAGAATCAACACTGCAAACCGGTTCGGTAAGCTGGAAACCGATCCTGCCCCAGTCCAAGCTCAGCGCCGATCATGAACATTTTTACGAGGAAGAAATTACCGATAAAGGCCCTTTTACGCATGTACGCTTATCGATTTTTCCCGATGGCGGGGTGAGCAGGCTGCGGTTGTGGGGAAGGATTAGGTAGAGAAGTATATAAGTAAATAAGTAAATAAGTATATAAAGTATCTAGAGTAGGTATGAATAACGGGTATGACTTTACATGAATTTAATTTATTACCGAAGGGGCGGCTGGCCGAGGAGCTGCTGAAATGCTGCGGCTCGCGCGCCTGGGTGCAGAAGATGCTGCCCTTTGTGCCGGCGGATGATCTGGTGGAATTGCTGGAGGATGCAGAAGAACAATGGTGGACTTGCAGCGAGTCAGACTGGAAGGAAGCCTTCGCGCAGCATCCCAGGATCGGGGACACCGCATCGCTGAAAAAAAAGTTCGCTTCCACGGCCGACTGGGCTGCCGGCGAACAAAGCGGTGTGCAAGGTGCAGATGAAGCGACGATCCGGGCGCTGGCCGATGGTAACCGCATGTACGAAGCCAAATTCGGTTATATCTTTATCGTTTGCGCCACGGGAAAACCGGCGGCGGAAATGCTGGAGCTGCTTCGCTCCCGGCTGGGGAATACCCCGGAAGAAGAAATCAGGATCGCGGCAGACGAACAAAATAAAATCACCAAACTGCGGATCGAAAAATTATTGGAATGAGCCAGTTAACCACACATGTACTCGACACCATGAAAGGACAGCCTGCCGGAGGGATCCGCGTTTTCCTGTTCCAGCAGCACAACAGCAACTGGACCGAGCTGACCATCGGCACCACCAATAAAGACGGCCGTATTCCCGACCTGCTGCGAAAGGATATTGTGCTGGACCCGGGCGTATATAAACTGCGCTTCGAAACAAAAGAATATTTCGACCAGCAGGGTGTTCCCAGTTTTTATCCCTTTGTGGAAATCAGTTTCATTCTATCCGGTGGGGAACATTATCATGTGCCGTTGCTGCTGAATCCTTACGGGTATTCTACGTACCGGGGGTCCTGATTTGGGGTCACAAAGAAGATGAAGAGGGATTTTGTTGTTGCCGGGCAGATAGGTAAGTAAGTAAATAGGTAAATAAGTAAATAAGTAAATAAGTATATAGGGTATATAAAGTTTATAAAGGGCTAAAAGTGACAGGGCCGTATTGCCCTAAACGAATACAGGGAAACCGGTCTGGTGATTGTTATGTTTCTTTGTGTTCTTTGTGCTCCAAAATAAATTAATCATGCACTTCTCCATCGCCGACCTCGAAAAAGAAATCCTGTTTAATTCCCTGCGGACCGCCAACCTGAAATTCCAGCAGACCTATCCCGGCGACAAACCCGACCGCCAGCCGGTGCATACGGTATACGGCGGCGCCAATCTTTTTAAATCGGACACCTGCGTCAGAATGGGCGAAATCGCCCTGAAAAGCCTGCAGACCTATTCACCCGATTTCGTAACCCTGGCCCGGGTATTAAAATTTGAAGGGCATGAGGACCTGCCCTGCGAGGAAAAAAAGATAGCCAAGCTGGTAAAAAAACTAGGCAGGCTGGATGAGCATGAAAAAAGAAAACACCCGGCCTGGCTTGCGTATACCGTCTACGAAAAAATAATTCAAAAACTGCAAACCGAAGCCGTGGAAGATTTCCGGATCGACTTTGAAGACGGTTTCGGCAATCGCCCGGATGACGAAGAAGACGCCACCGCGGTGCACGCGGCCCTTGAACTGGCGGAAGGCATGAACAACAAAACCATTTCTCCCTTTATCGGTATCCGGATAAAACCCTTTACCGAAGACCTTCGGAACCGCGGCGTGCGAACGCTGGACCTGTTCCTGACAACCCTGCTGCAAAAGACCGGCGGAAAGCTTCCCGCCAATTTCGTGGTAATGCTGCCGAAAGTAACGATCACCGAACAGGTGACCACCATGGTTCGTTTTCTCGAGATCATCGAAAAGAAAAACAACCTTACACCCGGTACGCTGAAAATGGAAACGATGGTGGAAGCCACGCAGATCATCATGGATGAGGAAGGCCGCAATCCACTGATGCGGATCGTGCGGGCCGGCGAAGGAAGACTGATCGCCGCGCATTTCGGCACCTATGATTATACGGCCTCCTGCGGGATCACCGCCAAATACCAGACCATGGCGCACCCCGTCTGCGATTTCGCGCACCACATGACCAAAGTGGCGCTGGGAGGAACGGGGATCTTTTTATCCGACGGCGCAACCAATGTGATGCCCGTTGCGCCGCACCGCGGGGAAAATCTCACCGAGAAACAACTGAAGGAAAACCGGCAATCCGTTCATAACGCCTGGCGGATCGGCTATCAGCATACCATGCATTCCCTGGTGAATGGATTTTACCAGGGCTGGGACCTCAACCCCGCGCAATTACCGATGCGCTATGCCGCCACCTATCATTTTTTCCTAAGCAGCATGGACGATGCCACGTTCCGGCTGAAAACTTTCGTGGAAAGAGCCGCGATCTCCACGCTCACGGGTGATATTTTCGACGATGCCGCTACGGGACAGGGATTGCTTAACTTCTTTTTGAAAGCCATGAACTGCGGCGCCATTTCCGAAGAAGAGGCCACCGCCACCGGGCTGACGATCGACGAAATCCGCAGCCGCAGTTTTTACAAGATCCTCCAGGGTCGCCGAAAGGGAGCCTGAACTTCCCGGCCTACCTTTGCACAAATTCTCCCTGCATGCATATTGCCGTATTGGGCGCGGGTATGGTGGGCCGCGCGATCGCGCTCGACCTCGCCCCCTCTTTTTCCGTTACCGCGTTTGACCGGGATACCCAAAACCTGGCCGAACTGAAAAAAAGAAATGAAGCCATTCATACCGTTGCCGCCGATCTTTCCCGGTTCACCGAATACCCGCAATGGCTTGCTCCTTTTGACATGGTAGTAACCGCGGTCCCCGGCTTTATGGGTTTCCGCGCCCTCGAAGCGGTTATCCATGCGGGTAAGGATGTCGTGGATATTTCTTTTTTCCCCGAAAACGCGCTGGAACTGGATGCGCTGGCGATAGAAAAAAAAGTGATCGTCATCACCGACTGCGGCGTGGCCCCGGGAATGAGCAATCTCGTGCTGGGCCGTTATAATGAAGAAATGAAAATAGATGCATTCGCCTGTTATGTGGGGGGATTGCCCGCCAACCCGCAGCCGCCATTTTTTTACAAAGCCCCTTTTTCACCGGTGGATGTGATCCAGGAATATATCCGGCCTGCGCGGCTGATGGAGGGCGGGAAAATAATCACCAAACCCGCGCTCAGCGACCGCGAGCGGATCCATTTTGAAGAAGCCGGGGAACTGGAAGCTTTTAATACTGACGGGTTGCGCTCCCTGCTGTATACGATGAAGCATATTCCCGACATGAAAGAAAAGACCCTTCGTTATCCCGGGCATATCGACCTGATCATCGCCCTGCGGCAGTCGGGTTTTTTTGAAACGACGCCGGTAAAAGTGAACAACGTACCGGTTTCACCGCTTGAACTGACATCCGCCATCCTGGTAAGGGAATGGACATACGAACCCGGGGAAGCGGAGTTCACCGTGATGAAAATAATCATCAGGGGCGAAGGCAACACCATTGAATACGATTTATTCGACCGCTATGATCCCCTCACGCAAACCTCATCGATGGCGCGCACGACCGGATACACCTGCACGGCGGCCGTTCATCTTATCGCGAAACAACTGTTTACGGCGATCGGGGTTTTCCCCCCGGAATTAGTGGGGAGGAACCGTCAATGTTTCGAGTATGTGCTGAGCTACCTGGAAGAAAGAGGCGTGAAGTGGAAAAAGACCATAAAGAACGGGTAGCCACACGAAAAAAGCGGCCAAAGCCGCTTCATGAATATGCTTTATTTTTTGCAGTTACCGCTTTTTACTCCGCTTCCGCCACCACTTCCTTTACTTCAGGGATCATGCGTTTCATCATGCCTTCGATACCGGCTTTGAGTGTGATCATGGAGGAGGGACAGCCGCTGCAGCTTCCCTGCAGCATCAGGTTCACCACGCCTTCGTTATAGCTCCGGAACTGGATGGCGCCGCCGTCCATTTCCACCGCGGGCTTTACATAATTTTCAAGCAGCTCCTTGATGCGCTTTACCACGTCGTCATCATCGGCTGAAACCTCGTTGCTGCTTTCTTTCTTTACAGACACGATCTCTTCTTCGTTGATCACGGGCTTGCCTTCTTCAAGATATTCTTTCAGGAACTGCCGGACGGAAGGAATGACATCGGTCCAGTCGGTTTCGCCGGTCTTGGTAAGCGTCACGAAATTGCTGGCGATGAAAACGGATTTGATAAAGGGAAAGCCGAATAATTCGGTGGCCAGCGGGGAGGGCTTGCCGCTTTCCGCGTCGGGAAAATCAATGCTCTTGCCGGGATAGAGGAGCTTGTTGGCCACAAACTTCATCGTTTCCGGGTTGGGCGTCATCTCGGTATAAATGCTGATAATGGGGTTTCCTGTCTTGATCATAACTCACATTTTGATCTGTAAAACTAACAACAAATCCCGGGGATTGTTTACGAAGACGGGAAACACGCGCCGGGGGCGGCTTTCAGGGGCCCTATTCCCGGAATTTCCCGGTCTTTTTCAGGTACCGGATTACCCCGTAAATCAATAATAAAGCCCCCAAAATGATCCCGAGCAGCAGGTTGCGGAAATTTTTATCATGGCCTGTCAGCTCCGGGTAATTGAGCAGCAGGAGCAGGGTGATACCGGTCAGCCAGATAAACTGGGTGGTATGTTCTTTCAGGATCCATCTTTTCCAGTTGAACCGCATGCTCCGGAATGTGCTCCCGATCCCTTTCAAACCGGGTAACCAGCGGTTCACATTTTTGCAATATTCATCAAAGCCCGGCCCGAATTTTCCGCGCAGGAAATTTTCTTCAGCCAGCACGATCGCCTGGTAAATAAAAAGAAATACGGGAATAACCACGGCGACATACACAAGTGAATTGGCGAGAATGCCCACCCCGAGCAGCATCAGGATGTTTCCCACATAGAGCGGGTTGCGGCAATGCCGGAAGATCCCTTCGGTTACAAGCCCCTCCGCGTAAGGCTTACCCGCTTTGCCCCCGCGAACGATATAGGCCAGCCCGATCGTAAGCCCGCGGATCAATTGTCCCAGGCAGGTAATAAACAGACCAATACCGATCGGCCACACATAATAACAGCGGCCGAATTGTTTCGGGGAAAACAGGGGCCAGGAGGGAATGAACAGGGCTCCGTAAAATAAGATGAAAATCCAGTTGCGGTATTTAAAGAAAAAATTGCCGATGCGGACCATGAACTATTTTTTAGTCGCGATAAGACCCGCAAAATTATACCACTTGAAAAAAACCTCGCAGTGCTCGAATCCCACATCGCGCAGCAGGGTGATATTTTCACTCAGCTTATAGGGCACCAGCACATTTTCCAGCGCCTCCCTTTTCTGCGAGATCTCCAGTTCGCTGTATTGGTTGCGGCGTTTGTAATTGTAGTAATATTTGATGAAGTCGCGGTTGAAATTGCTTTCTTCAGCCAGTATCTTTTCCACGAGGATCAGCACGCCTCCCGGGTTCAGCCCTTTATAAATATCGCTCAATAATCTTTCGCGGTAAATCGGCCGCACGAACTGCAGGGTCAGGCAGAGGACCACAACGGAAGCGTTTTCAATTTTAATGCCCTGGCCCAGGTCGGCGCAGCGCAGTTCGTAGTGACGGGAAAAACCGATCTCCATCAGCTTGGACTTGCACTTGTCCAGCATTTCCTGTGAATCGTCGATACCGATAAAACGGATTTCAGGGTTCACCATGGTGTCCATCCCGATCATGGTGGTGCCGGTAGAGCAGCCGAGGTCGTACACAAAACTCCCTTCCGCCGCATGGTCGGCAGCCAGCTCGGCCATCATGCGCTGTATCTCCCCGTAAAAAGGAACGGAGCGGTTCACCATGTCGTCGAAGACCCTGGCTACGTTGGCGCCGAATTTAAAATCGCTGGCCTTTTCTATTTCGTCCTTGAAAACTTCATCTTTGCCCATAGTTGGTAAATAAGAGCCACAAAGTAAAGCAATTTAGGGCGGAGTGAACCTAAGCTTCCCCGTCCCTGTTATACGGCTATGAAAAAAATCTATCACCTTGGCAACTGCGGCACCTGCCAGGCGATCATCGGGGAAACGGGAATCGCCAATAAGGGGTTTGTGATGCAGGATATTAAACTGGAAAAAATTAGTCCCGCCCAGCTCGATGAAATGAAAAAAAGAGCGGGCAGTTACGAATCCCTTTTCAGCCGCCGCGCGCTGAAATACAAAGCCCTGGGACTTAAAGACAAAAAGCTAAGTGAAAAAGAGTACCGCCAATATATACTGGATGAATACACATTCCTGAAACGACCGGTCGTTCTGATCGGGGAGGCCATATTTATTGGCAGTGAAAAAAAGAATGTGGAAGCCCTGAAAAAAGCCCTCAGGTAACCTGTCTGGCCGCGAGCCTGCGTTCCCGGCTGAAGAGCTGCCAGGCGATCAGCACGCTCATCAGCATGAACAGGGCGCCCAGCAAAAAAGATACGCCGGGGAAATAGAAGGGAGCCCGGTTGGTCGTGAAATATTTAAATAGATTATTCATGATCAAAGGACCGATGATCGTGGTCAGGCTCATCAGGCTCGTCAGCGCGCCCTGCAATTCCCCCTGTTCGTTACGGGGTACATAGCTGGCCATTTTTGATTGCAGCGCGGGTCCCGCGATTCCCCCCAGGCAATAGGGCACCAGGAAAAGGAACATCATCCAGCCTTCGGATGCAAAAGCGAAGAGCACCAATCCCAGTGTATATAATATCAATCCGAAATAAATACTTTTTTCATTGCCGAGTCGCGGGTTCACCATCCGGGTCAGGCCTGCCTGCACCAGCGCCACCAGCCCGCCGATGACGGCCAGCGAAAGACCGACCAGTTTTTCCGTCCAGTGAAAACGGTAAATGGTAAAATAATTCCAGTTGCCCTGCACCGCCATGGCGGCGAGATAGATCAGGAAATAACAAAGGGCCAGGCTGCCGATGGAATGCGACCTGCGCAGGAACCGAAGTGAACCGAAGGGGTTGGCCCTTTTCCATTCAAATTTCCGGCGGTGGTCCGGTGTCAGTGATTCGGGCAACACGAAATAGCCATATAATGCATTCAGCAGGCATAGCCCCGCCGCCGCGTAAAAAGGCGCACGGATACCAAAACCGGCGAGCAGTCCGCCGAGGGCTGGACCGATGATAAATCCCAAACCAAAAGCGGCGCCGATCATTCCGAAATTCTTCGCCCTTGTTTCGGCCGTGCTTACATCGGCGATATAGGCCGCGCCGGTCGTGAAGCTGGCGCCCGTTAATCCGGCAATGATGCGCCCGACAAACAACCAGCCATACGTGGGTGCGAGGGCCATGAAAATATAATCGATACCAAAGCCGGCCAATGAACATAGTAGTATGGGCCGGCGTCCATAACGGTCGCTGAGGTTGCCGATCAGCGGAGCGCAGATAAACTGGGTAATGGCATAGGCAAACAAAAGCCAGGCGCCGTAGGAGCTGGCTTCATTAACGGGAATACCTTTTAGTTCTGAAACAAGATGGGGCATCACGGGTATGATCAGCCCCCAGCCCATTACATCCACGAGCAGGGTGATAAAAATAAATCCGACAGCCGCTTTACGGGGAGTTGCCATAGAAAAGGTAAGGGGCAAAGTTGCGGGTTTTTTACCGACCCTGCGCAAATGGCTGAATGAAAAAAGCCGCTTCACAGAAGCGGCTTTACATTTTTTTACCGGTAGTGCGGTTTATTTCAGCGTACGCATATAATTCACGACCGACCAGATACCGTTGGCGTCTGTAATTTTTTTCTTGAAGGAGGGCATGTCTTTGCGTCCTTCATAGGTTTTGTAAAAAAGGGCGCCGTCGGTTTGCGACTGGAATGTGGCTTTCGTGAAATCACCGCATTCGGTATCCAATTGGGAGGCCTTGGGGCCGTCGCCTTTTCCTTTACTGCCATGGCAGGATTTGCAATGCTGGTTATACAGGTCTTTTCCCGTGGCCACGGAGGCGGCATCACCTTTCAGCGGGTTCACCTTGTTCTTATAGGTGTCGGGAACCGGCCAGGGGTTCTGTTGTAAAAGGGGTTTTGCGGTAAATGCGAACAATGCGGCCGCGAAAAGGCCTGCAGACATCAGGGAGATACTTTTTTTCATATTACTGATTTTTCTGATAATGTATTGACGGTTAAAATTAAGGTTTAGTTGCATGCGGAGCTTCATGGGGTTCTTCTTTTCTTAAGCGGAAAAGTTCATATACGATAACGATATAGTGACCCCAGACGGTTGTCATTAATACAATGAATGTAATGAGCATCCAGATCGGCGGGTGCGCGCTCCAGAGGGCGCGTTCGGTAACATCGATCTTATCGGAAACCGGTATGCCCCATTTTTGCGGAGCGGCGTCCGCTTCAAGCATGCCATAAGTTTCGCTCTCGTCGAGACGGGCGAGCAGGGTGATATTACCGTTGATATCTCCCGGGAGCGTATTGGGTATTTCTACAGTCACAGTCCCGTTCTCGTCTGTTTTGCCTTCCCCCACTTTCAGCGGGTTGATCATTCTTTTCACATATACCGCGAGGTCCGTTTCTTTTAAAGGCGTTTCGGTACCCGTGCTGAGGTCAACCAGCTTCAATTGCACGGTCAGTAAAGAATCTTCTTTAACAGGCGTGATTTCCAGTCTTGCTCTTTTTATGGATACTTCCCCGTCGGCGGGTTCCATCATATTGTTTCCGGCAAATACCGCCTTGAGATTAATCTTGCCTTCCTTACCGGCTGTCAGCGAGTCGGCTTTGTAATTCAGCAGGGCGATCCCGCGACCGTTTGTGATAACAGATCCCAGTGTTCTCTCCGCGGTATCGGTAACCTGCAGGAAGGTTACTTTCATACCATATAATCGGAAGGGGCTTCCCTTGACCTTTGCCTGCAGCGCCGCTTTCAGGTCGATCGTGTTGTCACTTTTCTGGAGCGTCGTGAATTCCAGCGAAGGAGCTATCAGCGCAGGTTCTTCCTTCGTGGTTTCCGCCGGCTTGCTGGTATCGGCCTGCGCCCATACCCCTGCGGGGGAAAAAAGGATCATGCAAAGGGCGGCCCGGAACAATAATTCCCGGGGGATGTGTATCGAATTGATGATGGCCCTATAATTTTTCATACCTGATAAATTTATACGGTTGCGATTTCTTTTTCGGGAGCCGGCGCTTTCTGTACCGGTGATTTTTCCTTTTCCCCGAATTCGGAGATCGGGATGATGGTAACGAATTTCGACATCAGCGTAAAGAAGAGGAAGAAGGTCGCCACACCCGCAAGGGTCAGGGCCCATTCCACCCAGGTGGCATGATAGTGAACGAAATTCTTACGGGTGTCCTGGGTCGGCAGCAGGGGCGTTTCCAGTGTGGGCACGATGATCAGGTAACGTTTTACCCACATGGCCATGACCATCAGGAAAGCCGCGATGGTGATCAGGTTTGGTTTGCGCAGTTTGGGAACGGAGACAACGGTAATGGGTATCACGATTCCCGCCAGGTTGGCAAAGAGGAACCAGCCGCCGTATTCCGACCAGGTAAATAGTTTACTGATCACTTCGCTGTCCCATTTCTGCGATCCGTACCAGCCGGTGAGGTATTCGGAGAAAGTGAAATAACCGTATCCCGCGGCCAGCACCAGCATGATATACCCGAGGTAAATAAAATGCTTGTCCTCGATATAGCTATGGAGTTTATACATCCTCCGGTATACCCACATGGCGCAGATCAGCACGCCTGTTCCCGAGTAAATGGCGGCCAGCACGAAATAGGGGCCGAAAATGGTACTGTGCCAGCCGGGGCGCAGGGTCATCCCGAAGATCCACGACAATACGGAGTGCACGATAATAGCCAGGGGGATGATCATGATCGCCATCAGGTTCATCGAAATGCGGATATGTCTTTTCTGGCTATGTGTTCCGCGGTAACCGATCGCGAGTATCTTATATAATTTCTGTTTCCATTTCGGCACGCCCAGTTTCGCGTCGCGGTAAATCGCGAAGTCTTTGATCAGGGCGAGATAGAGGAAGATCACGCTGCCGGTAAAATAGGTGCCGATGGCGAGTACGTCCCAGGTGATCGGCGATTGCAGCCGCGGGTAGATAAACAGGTGGTGCAGGCGGTCGAGACGCCCGACACAAAGGAGGATAAAAACGGGCCCGATGATCGTGGAGATCACGGTGATCATTTCCGCGATACGGATGATCGGTTTGCGCCATTCCACTTTTAAGATATGCAGGATGCCCGAGATCACGGCGCCGGCATAACTGATACCGATAAAGAAAATGAAATTGGCGATATAGAGTCCCCAGACCACGTTGTCGCGCATCCCGGTTACCTTGTGCCCCTTCGCGATCTGCAGGTAGAGGGCATATCCGCCCACGCCGATCCACAACAAATAAAAAATGGTCCAGCCCCAGGCCCGCCTGCCGAATTTTTCGATCACGGGACGCTGGTATTGGAATAGCTCCTTTTGGTAGGTATTGAGTTCCATAAAAAATAATTCGTTTAGCAGGTAAGAAAATGATCGCCCTTATTTTTTTGTTCCTTCCTTTTCACCTTCCATGATATCCTTAAATCTTTCTTTCAGGCTGTCGGGCAGGTTCTCATATCCTCTTTCCACCGGGAACTGGCGGTCCTTGGGCGGCAGGTAGTACACCCGCGGCTTGGTGCCCAGTTCTTCCATAAACCGGTACGCCGCGCGGTCTTTGATCAGCTGGGAAAAACTCACCGTCTCGTCACCGTTTGTAACCGTATCCTCGTTTTCGTCGCCGAAATAGAAAACGCCGTTGGGGCAGGCTTCCACGCAGGGCGGAAGCAGGCCGTCCCTTGCACGGTCGGGACAGAAATCGCATTTCTCCACGGTACCTACACGGGCAGGAATTCCCGTTTCGGCGGAATATACCAGGTGTTTGATATCGACGGACAGGTCAGGCTCTTCCCAGTTGAACACCCGCGTGGAATAAGGGCAGGCGGCCATGCAGAATTTGCAGCCGATGCAGCGTTCGTTGTCGATCAGCACCAGCCCGTCCTGTCTTTTGAAAGTGGCGTTCACGGGACATACTTTTACACAGGGCGGGTTATCGCAATGGAAACACTGCTTGGGGAACCAGTAGGGCGCGCCCTTCTCGCTGTCCTTCATCAGCTTTACCGTAAGCCATTCCCTGTCGGGCGGACGGTAATGCCATTTCTGGCAGGCCGATACGCATTTACGCGCGTTCTTGCAGCGGGAAAGGTCTACCACCATCACGAATTTTTTACCGGCGATGCCTTCGCGGGCTTCCAGTTTGGATACGATGGCCATATGTTCCTGGTGATTCAGGTAGGCCGAATCGATCTCCACGATCTCGCCTTCGGGGGAAAGCAGTTTTACTTTCCCGCCGGCGGCGGGTTTGTGGTTGGAAGAGCAGGAGCAGGCGAGACTGCCGCAGGCCGTGGCGGCGACGGTAGCCATGGCGGCGGTTTTCAGAAAATCGCGCCGCCCCTTGTCGATATTCAGGTCATCGGTGTTGTTGATTTCTTCCTGTTTCATGGTTCCAGGTTTATAAAGCGTGAAAGAATCGGTCAGTCGTTACCGTTAGTGTTGTCTTTTGACGGGTTGTCCATCCAGTTGAGAATGTCCTTATTGGTGGCTTTTTGTTTGCCGCTGAGCTGTTCATAAACAGCCCGGTCCACTTCCACCAGTTTCCCGTCGGCAGTCAGCATTTTCACTTTTTCATCACTGGTTGATTTTTCCTTCCCGGACAGGAACAGGGAGAAAAAGCCACGCCGTGTCTGCCCGTCCTGTTTTTTCTTATTTCCCATAAAAAATAATTGATGATTAATAAAAAAAGCGTCTACTTTTTTTTAAAAAATCGACGCAACTTATTCCTGAATATATGATAATTTTATGACAGTTCTCAAGGCATTGAATGACAGAAATCAACGGAAACATTCCCCCTGATAAACTTTAGCCCGACGCATGACGAAAGTCATCCGGCCATTCTTTCCATGTCATGAAACTGTAAAATGCCCCCTGATACCTTTGAAGGCGCATTTATTTATCAGTGGCATTAGTAGCAAATATTTTGAGGTAACATATTTATTAAGTTAAACTAGCTTTTTATGAAAAAGGTTTCACTTTTAAAAACGGTAGGTCTCTTCACCGGTGTATTTCTGCTGACCGCGTCCCTGTTCCAATGCAAGAAGACCGGCGACCTGGTTAAAAACCTGAACCGTGCCTACCAGGGCGTTGCGGATACCACGGTTTTCGCACCGTTTTACGGGAACAACGTGATCGCAACAGCAGATGTAACGCCCGATGTGAATGATGTGATCACCCTGCGCGGCGTACAAACGATCATCAAAGAGTATTGCGCGACGGGGAATTGTCATGGCGGATCGATCAAACCCAAATTCGATACGTATGCTGACGTGATGAAATATGTTACCGCCGGCAGCCCGGGTTCGAGCAAACTGTGGGAAATGATCACCACCAATGATTTTGACAAGGCCATGCCCCCGGTTAACTCCAACCATGAGCTGACCAGTACGGACAAGTCCATTATATATAACTGGATCGTTAATGGCGCGAAGGAAAAACCCGACCTGAAAGATTTCAGGCCTGTGGCGATCCGTATTATTAAAGATGGTTGCGGTTCGGCCAACTGTCACAACCAGGCTACCGCCACCGGCTCCTGGGCGCGGAAAGGCCTATTTGCAGTGACTCCCGCCGATACAACCTTGTATACCTATATTAATTACGGATCAGGAGCGCAATCCTTTTATTGCCTGCTGACCAATAATACCATCCGCGACCGCGAATGGAAAGCATACAAGGACAGCGTGAAGAAATTTTATGCCGATACGATCAATAATATTACCTCCTGTCCCCTGAAAACCTTCACCACACCCTGGAACCCTCCCTCGCCTTCACCCAGCATCCGCGGACCCCTGGGCGATTATGACGATATTATCATGGACATCATGTACCCCAAAAACATGCGGAGTAATTCCAGCGTGCAGTTTACCAACAATGGCACCAGCTATTATGTAAAAAAGAACTGGCTCAATAGTAACGACTGTTTTATCCGGAGAATCGATTCAACTCTTATTTATACCAACCAGGTAAGCCTGGTTGCGGCGAGCAAAGACGGTAGCATGGCCTGGGACGACGGCGGACTGAAACCTTCGGAAGTGGCCCTGATCAAGGCCTGGTATTTCGCGGATCCCAATATTCCCGATGAATGGAAATACGGGCGTACCAATACGGGGATCTTTAAATACAGGAAAACCAATAACCCCATCATCAGGCATTAATAACCGCATTCTAAATCATTCATAAATATCAGTGATATGAAAAAGAGAATAACCATCGCAGCCATGACAACCTTCATGATGGTTTACCTGTTGTCATCCTGCTATAAAAATAAAACGGATATACTCGCCCTGCCCAAAGTATCCTTTGTTAAAGATGTAGTACCGATCATGGTGGGCGCGCCCTGCGGCTGTCATAATAACGGCAGCACCCGGCAGGTCGCCTTCTCGCATATCGATACCATTTTCTATGCCGCTATCCTGGCCCGGGTCGACACCCTTTCCGACTGGGTGAATGGCGG
>CAYNSL010000065.1:0-7234 GCA_964399755.1 uncultured Chitinophaga sp.
GGTTAAACAGCGTGCTCTTGCCCACATTGGGGCGACCTACGATGGCAACGGTGAATGACATATGAAAGATTAAAAATTTTTAATATAAATAAACCAAAGAGAACACGGAGTGCACAGAGAAACACAGCGCTTAATTAAAATGTTGACTTTATTTCTCAAACTCCTTATTCTTCAAAATTGCGTAATAAATGCGGGTTAAGAGAGCACTAAGCGTTCGATCAAACTGTATCTCCGGAAGCAATACACGAAAGCCGCATAACACGCCCCACCAGTAAAAAGCAACAAGCAATCAGCAACAAGCAACCAGTAACCAGGAACCAGCAACGTAATAAGCGAACACCGCATAACACGCCTAACCATAAACCAAAAACAAAAAACCATAAACCACTAAATGACCTCCGCCTGTCACGCCCCCCGTAACCCATAACTCATAACCCGAAACCACCATTCAACATTTAACATTTAAAATTTAACATTTAAAATTCAACATTCAATACCCCAACTCCTTCAGCATCCCCTCATTCTCCCTCCACTTCGGCTTCACTTTCACGAACAGTTCCAGGAAAACCTTGCGACCGATGAAGTTTTCGATCTCCTTCCGGGCTTCGGTGCCGATTTTTTTGATCATCGATCCCTTCTCGCCGATCAGGATCGCCTTTTGGGTTTCCCGCTGCACGATGATATCGGCCACGATCTTCACCAGCGATTCTTTTTCTTTGTATTCCCGCAACTGCACCGTGCTGTGATAGGGTATCTCCTCCTCGGCCAGCCGGAAGACCTGTTCCCGGATCATCTCCCCGGCAAAAAAACGGGTCTGCAGGTCGCTGATATCATCGCCCTCGTAATACAGCGGGCCTTCTGGCATGAATTCAAGGATGGTATTGACCAATTTCTTTTTATTGATCCCCGAGCGCGCCGAAATGCTTACCAGTTTTCTGCAATAGGGTCTTGCCGAAAAAAAACCGGTTGCTTCCTTTATTTTTTCTGCTGATGCCAGGTCGATCTTATTCAGCAGCACGATGGCCGGCACCTGCAAACGCAGTTCCGTAAATACCGCATCGGCTTCTTTCCAGTCGTCTTTGATATCCACGATCAGCAGGGCCAGGTCGGCGTCTTCCAGCGCGTCCTTCACGGCCTGCATCATTTTTTCGTGAAGTTTGTATTTGGATTCGATGATCCCGGGCGTATCGGAAAAAACGAGCTGGTAATCCTTTTCGGTCAGGATCCCCTTGATCCGGTGCCGCGTGGTCTGCACCTTGGGCGTCACAATAGCCAGTTTCTCTCCCATCAGCGCATTGAGCAATGTGCTTTTACCCGCGTTGGGGCGGCCGAAGATGGAGATGAAGCCTGATTTCATCATACAAATGACACGAAAGAATTTATAGTCACGAATGGCACAAAAAACCCGAAAGAACTAATGGCCACGAACGACACGAATAACACGAAAAAACTAATGGCCACGAACGACACGAATAACACGAAAAAACTAATGGCCACGAACGACACGAATAACACGAAAAAATCTTAATCCCCGCAATGACAAAAAAATACGACTCATTTAAGCATCACAAATGCCACAAAGAAGTACGAATAATTTGTGTATTTCGTGCTATTCGTGGCCAATAAAAAAAACCCCGACGCTCCGGTCGGGGCTTTGTTGCGAAGGGGAGGATCGAACTCCCGACCTACGGGTTATGAGCCCGTCGAGCTACCGCTGCTCTACTTCGCGATGTGGCTGCAAAGATAACGCGCCGGGGCTTATTTACCAAAGAAAAAGCGGGGGATCAGCCGTTTCCCGCAGGATATTGCGGAATACGGGCAGGATCTGCCTGCCGGGTGAATTTTCGGGGTGAATTTCCCGCCGTTATAAGCTGAAATTGAACGAAGCTTCATAATTATCCGCTTCTTTGCGGATGGAAACCGAAACCGGTTTGCTTTTCTCGAATGACTGTATCAGTTTCTGATTGACTTCTTCATAAAGCTCCAGCGGGTAAGGGATCAGGAGATCGCCGCCGAAAATGGTGGCCACTCCCATATAATTTTCCATGAAACGTAAAATGATATGCGGAGGCTTTCCCCCGTTATTGAAGTACTGGGTGCCGGCAAACTCGGTATTCAGGGTTATTTCAATCAACTGGTACCATTCGGGGTAAGTGCTGGTTCTTTTTATTTCACCCACCCCTTTCAGAATGATCCTGGTCCCGCTTACGCCGAGAATTTTTATTTCATCAAGCGTATGGTCCTTCAGGTCCACCGTCGCGGGATCCACTTTATTTTTATCCTTAACCGCGGCTTCGGAATCGGTTGGAACCGACTTGATTCTTTTTTCCCTTACGCTAACGGGAACCTGCGGGTATACTGTGTTGCCGCAGTAAAATAGGACGGTGAAGATCAGCAGGCGCTTCATAATAATGGTTTGTTTGAAAGATAAACCAAAATCCCCGCGCCCCAAATGATTTATCCCTTCGAAATACTGCTCGCCCCGCTGCTTTTCAGGTCCTTGATCACGCCGGTGCCCAGGTAGCGCACATCGCTGGCGCCGGTGGCCTGGGCCGATAATTCCTTGTTTACCGTGATCCGGATATCACTGGCCCCGCTGGCCTGGGCGTTGCAGGTATCGGTCACCAGCTCAAAGCCCTTGAAATCACTGGCGCCGCTGGCTTCCACCGTCAATTGGGTGGCGGTGCCGCTCACCGTCATATCGGATGCACCGTTGAGGTCCACCGTCAGCCTGCCGACATCCAGTTTTGTCTTCATATCACTGGCGCCGGAGAGCCTGATATCGAGATGATCCGCTTTGATCGATCCCGAGGTAAAAACATCACAGGCGCCGCTAACCGTAATCTTATCGACCTGCTTAAACGAGATATAAGCTTTCAGCTTTTTATTGCCGCTGCTCCAGCGAAATCCTTCGCTGTCATAACCGACATACAACACCCCGTCCTTCACCTCCACTTTGATCCGGTCGCGGTGCTTTTTCTCTGATGCGCTCACTGCCACGGCTTCTTCATTGCCCTGCGTGAGGTACACATCAAATGAACTGGAGAGACTGATGGCGTGAAAAGGAGCCACTTCCCGGCGCTCGGCATTCGCATCATTTACCTGCTGGGCCCGGAGACCGGTGATGGCCAGCAGGCCGATCAGCAATAACTGAATTTTTTTCATGTGTCTTTTTTTTATTTCGCGTCTTTCTTTTTCACGGACGATGATCCGCTGGATTTCACTTCCTTAACGGAAGCATTCCCCTTGTAATAAATATCGCTCCCGCCGCTCGCGGTGGCGCTGAGTTCCCTGTTCACCGTAATATAAATATCGCTGCCGCCGCTGGCTTCGACATTGCAAATATCCGTCGAAAGCTCATAGCCCTTCACGTCGCTGCCGCCACTGGCATCGATGTCCAGTTCTTTCGCCTGGCCCGAGATCTCCACGTCGCTGCCGCCGCTGGCCTGCAGTTTCAGGTTGCCCGCATCCACTTTCCCGTAAAAATCCGAACCGCCGGAAACCCGCAGTTCAAGCGAAGTGGCTTTTACGGATCCATCCACCCGGATATCCGATCCGCCGCTGCCCACCAGCCTGTCCAGGTTCTTGTACGAAACATAGGCTTTCAGCTTATGGTTTCCCATATCGATACGAATGCCTTTTTCATACCCGAAATAGATTTTTAACACGCCGTTCTCCACCTCTGTTTTGATCTTGTCGCGATACTTTGTTTCCGAAGCGCTCACGGCTACCGATTCTTCGCCGTATGACAAATACAGGTCGATACCGCCCGATACTTCGATGGCATGGTAGCCCGAAGCCGGTCTTTTCTCAGCATTGGGATCATTGATGGTTTTCTGCGCGGAAACGCCGGCGGCGATCCCCGCAAATAAGAGTGCAATTGATAATTTTTTCATGGCTTTGATTTATGTGGGTTGATCAGATCTTTGTTACCGAACCGCCGGTATGGGTCTTTACTTCCTTTATCCCGGCATTGCCTTTGTATTTGACGAATCCGCCGGTATCGGCCTTAATATTCAGTTCTTTTTCCACCGTGATATAGACCCCGGCGCCGGTGCTGGTTTTGGCCCTGCAGTTATCGGTCTTCAGGTCGGAACCCCTGAACATGCTCCCGGTATCTCCTTCCACATCCAGTTTGCCGGCTTCACCGGTCAGGGTCACGATCGAACCCGTATCCTGGTCCACATCCAGCGACTCCGCATCGATCTTCCCCTTGATGGTGGCCCCGGTATTGACCTTCATTTTCAGCGAAGCGGTTTTCAGCACGCCTTCGATTTCCACCTTCGCGCCCGTATTGGCATCGAGACGGTCAAGCGTTTTATAAGAAACCCATGCTTTCAGCTCCTTTGATTCTTTCCGGGTATTGATGGCGCCTGTTTTGGGCTGGTAGTAAATTTTCAGGATCCCGTTCTCCACTTTGGTCACGATTTTTTCACGGTATTCGGTTTTACCGGCGCTCACCGCCACTTCTTCCGTGCTTCCGGCCGTCAGCACCAGTTCGATACCGGTCGATACTTCAATACCGTGAAACCCGCTGACCTCCCTTTTTTCTGCATTGGGCGCATTTACGGTCTTTTGGGCGCTGACCACGGAAAAAAGCAGTCCCGCCGCCAATAAGGATAAGCAAATTTTCTTCATATAAGATGGTTTGGAGTATTACGAAAGCGGACGTAGAAATGTTACAGGGGCCTTCCGGTTTTTTTGCCTTAATTTTGCATCAGTTCTGGCCTTTGATTGCAAAGGTTTAAGTTTCAGTGTTTCCCGGGGTGTTTACCGGTCTGCCCCAAGCGCAGGCCCTGTAATCTGAGATTATACCCGTAAAACCTGGTCAGGGTAATGCCTGCGAAGGGAAGGAATAAGGTCTCCTTTCACCAACAGCGTTTCCCTCTTCTTTTAATTCAAAAAATTAAAAACATGAAGAGGATCATTATGTCCGCCTGGCTCCTTTGTTCAGCCTGCACCACTTTTTCGCAAGCCGTTCCGAAACCTCCGGATACGGAAACCAAAGACAGTTTTTTCACGATGTCGCCCGTCGAAGTGAGGGCCGTCAGGGCCGGGGCGAACGCGCCCTTTACACGCACAGATATTTCCAAACCGGCGATCACGAAATCCAATCTGGGGCAGGATATTCCCTTCCTGCTCGACCAGACCCCTTCCGTGGTGGTGAATGCCGACGCCGGGAACGGCGTGGGCTATACCGGTATCCGGATCCGCGGCACAGACGCCACCAGGATCAATGTTACCCTGAACGGTATCCCTTATAATGATGCCGAAAGCCAGGGAACTTTTTTTGTCGACCTCCCGGATTTTTCTTCCTCGGCAGGAAGCATCCAGGTACAGCGCGGCGTGGGCACTTCCTCCAATGGCGCCGGCGCCTTCGGGGCCAGCCTGAACTTCAGTACCAATGAAGTGATCAGGGATGCTTATGTAGAATCCAATAACAGTGTTGGATCCTTCAACACCTGGAAAAACAATATCAGGGCCGGCACCGGGCTGGTAAAAGGCTTTACGGCCGACCTGCGGTTATCCCGGATCAGCAGCGACGGTTATATCGACAGGGCTTCGAGCGGGCTGCGTTCTATTTACTTCAGCACCGCGTATATCCGCGAAAAAAGTTCCATCCGCTTCAATATTTTTTCGGGTCACGAAAAAACCTACCAGGCCTGGTACGGGGTTTCGCAGGCCGATCTCGACGCGGGCAATCGCCGCGTGAATTACGCGGGCACCGAGAAACCGGGAGAACCCTACGACAACGAAACGGATAATTATACCCAGACGCATTACCAGTTATTTTATAACCGCGACCTTGGAAAACGATTCACCTTCAGCACGGCCCTTTTCCTGAGCAGCGGCAGGGGATACTATGAACAATACAAGGCCGGCGAGGATTTCGCCAAATACGGGCTTCCCTACCCCGTTCATGGAAGCGATACCAGCTTCACCACGGATTTTATCCGCCGGCTCTGGCTCGACAACGATTTTTACGGCGATATTTTTTCATTGCAGTACAGGGACAACCGCACACAGGCCACGCTGGGCGGCGGTATCACGCGCTACAACGGCAACCATTTCGGCGAACTGGTCTGGGCCGGTACCGGTCTTTCCGCGCCGCATCGCTGGTATGATCTCGACGCGCGTAAAAATGATTTTAATATCTATGTAAAAGAACAAACCCGGTTTGCGGCCAGCTGGTATTATTTCTACGACCTCCAGTACCGGCATATCCGGTACACGATCAACGGGTTTCGCGACAACCCCGGGCTGCTTGTAAAAAATCAATACGATTTTTTCAATCCCAAACTGGGTCTTACCTATAAAAAGAACAACTGGAAGGCCTACCTTTCTTACAGCGTTGCCAACAAAGAACCCAACCGCGACGATTTTGAAGCGGGCGCGGGCCAGCAACCCAAAGCGGAAAGGCTGCATGATATCGAAGCGGGACTTGAGCAGTCGAAGAAAAAATATAACTGGGCGGCCACGCTGTTTTATATGCGCTACAAAGACCAGCTGGTGCTCACGGGCAGGATCAATGATGTGGGCGCCTATACCCGCACCAATATCCCGGTGAGTTACCGGGCCGGCATCGAACTGCAGGGCGGTATTTCATTCAGTGAAAAACTGAACGCGGCGGCCAACCTGGCCTGGAGCCGCAACCGGGTGAAGGATTTTTCCGAATACATCGACGATTACGACAACGGCGGGCAAAAAATGAACAAATACAGTTCCGCCGATATCGCTTACTCACCCGCCTGGGTGGGCGGGGCGCAGCTGAATTACCTCCCCTTTAAAAATTTCGAGTGCAGCGCCATCAGCAAATTTGTGGACAAGCAATACCTCGACAATACCCAAAACCAAAACAGGGTATTGCATTCATTTTTCGTACAGGATCTTCGCGCCGCGTATACGATGAAAGGAAAAACAATAAAGGAATGCAATCTCATCGCCCGGGTGAACAATATCTTCGGCAAAAAATACGAACCCAACGGGTATACGTATAGTTATATTTACGGGGGCGCGACCACTACGGAGAATTATTACTTTCCGATGGCAGGTGTGAACTTTCTATTAGGAATTAATTTCAGGTTATGAGAAGCTGAGGGGAAAGAAGAATTTTGAAATTTTGGAATTTTGGAATTTCGAAATTTGTTTATAGCACCAGGAGTCTTTATTGCTGGTAAGTGTCCGAAAGGAATACGGTATTACGAATGCGGAAAGAAACAACTGCCCTGCATAA
>CAYNSL010000065.1:7334-13043 GCA_964399755.1 uncultured Chitinophaga sp.
CTCCAGGCCAGCAACCCTCCCGCAAGGTTCTTTGTATTCTTAAATCCCAGCGTATCGAGGAACATGCAGGCCATCATGCTCCGCTGCCCGCTGCGGCAATAGAGAATGACTTCTTCCTCTTTCAGGTCTTCGATATCGTCGATCTGCATGGTCTGTATTTTTCCAAGCGGGTAGAGTTTGCCGCCGATATTGAATTCGGCGTTTTCCTGCGGCTCGCGCACGTCGATCAGGTTGAGGGGTTCCCCCGCGTCGAGCCGGGCTTTTAATTCTTCCGCCGAAATGTTTTGCATGACAAACGGGTTTAGTTATAACCGCGATCGGTTGTATTGGTTTTGTTTTCTGTTTCTTTCGTTTTTTCTTCCTTATCAAGGCTGTCGCGCGCGGGTTTGCTCAGCTGCAGCCACACATCCATGGTTTGCCCCGAACGGATATGCTGAATCCTTTTCTCCTCATCGAATCGTTCGGGGTTCTGCCTGAAAATAAATGCGCCGCAGGTATCGGTAACATCCGTATTGGTGACGATCGCCCCCATGATGATCCCGAATCCTTCCAGCATCTCTTTGGCTTCACAGAAAGTCATGCCCGTGATATCGGGCACCGCGAATTCTTTCTTCCCTACCCCGTCGCCCAGCACCAGCGCGATCACGCTGCCCTTGCGGATGGGAGTGCCGGGGCTGATCTGCGCGCCGTTGTACCATTGCTCCAGCACCGCGTTCTTGGCGAAATCGGGTTTAAAAGTCGTATCGCCGATCTTCAGGTCCATATTCTTCAGCACCATCTCCGCGTTACGGAAACTGTAACCCACGAGGTTGGGCATTTCCACGGTGGGCGGGATGGCGCGGCTGATAACGAGGTACACGGTGCGGTTGGACTTCACCACTTCATCCGCGTCGGGGATCTGTTTGATGACGGTGGTGGGTTTCAGGGAATCCACGTAAATGGAATCCTGTATCTCCACGTCGAACCCCGCTTTGCGAAGCGCTTTGCGCGCCTCTTCGTAATTTTTTCCCGTCACCGAAGGCACAGTCGCCGATTTCCCGTGCCCCGTGATCAGGTTCAGCGAGAGCAGGAACAGGAAAAAAACCGCGAGCGCCAGTACGATACCGGTTACAACATTGACCCAGAGCGGGCGGGCGGTGATGAATTTAAACACTTGCTTTAATTGTATTTCAAGAATTTGATCCGGGCAGCGCTTCCTCCACCAGTTTTGTATAAAATTCCCGCAGGCTCCATCCCATGGCCTTTACCTGCTGCGGGATGATGCTGGCCTCGCTTTGCCCGGGTACGGTATTCACTTCCAGCATATAGGGACGTCCTTCCTTTTCATTAAAGATAAAATCGATCCGCACCACGCCCCGGCAATTGAACACGGTATACACTTTTTGCGCGGCTTCCCTCACCAGGTCCGCAACGGCCTCGTCCACAACAGCCGGTGTGGTCTCAGTCGATTTGCCCTGGTACTTGGCTTCGAAATCAAAGAAAGCCTTGTCATCATGGGCCCTCACTTCGGTGAGCGGCAACACAATGATATTACCTTTTGAGCGAAAAACGCCAACCGTAAACTCGCGCCCGCTGATCATTTCTTCCACCAGCACCTGGTCGTCTTCCCGGAACGCTTTCTCAATAGCCATGCCCAGTTCACCGGAGGGTTTGTCCACCTTCGACATCCCGATGCTCGACCCGCCGTTATTGGGTTTTACAAATACAGGGAACCGCAGGCGCGCCGCCACTTCATCGGGACTGCCGAAACGGTCTTTGATCAGTAACATGGATTTCGACACGGCGATGCCGGCCATTCCCGCCACCGCCACAGCATAACGCTTGTTGAAAGTAATGGCCGATGTGGCCGCGTCGCAACCCGTATAAGGGATCTTCAGCGTGTCAAAATATCCCTGGAGTTTGCCGTCTTCACCGGGCGTGCCGTGCATCCCGATAAATACCGCGTCGAAGCGGATCCTGCCGGCTCCGGTCTGTATGGAAAAATCGTTTTTATCAACCGCCACCGCGGTTCCGCCCGCTTCCGTGTAAAACCAGCCCTGCGGGTTGATATCGATGATGTAAACATTGAATCGTTCGCGGTCAAGGTTCTTGTCGATCGTCAGGGCGCTTTTGTAGGAGATCACCGCCTCGCCGGAAAAACCGCCGGTTACCAGCGCAATATTTTTCTTCATCGTTTGTGTGGTGTTTGGCCCCTGCAAATATTGCGGAAAAAATCTGTTTGTGCAATTCAGCCCGCCTACATTTAGAAAAGCTTTACCAATTACAGGAACAGCAGTACCTGATTTGTGATAAAGTATATTCCAAATGTTTAAAAAAAATTATTCCCCCCTTGGGGGCCAGGGGGCCGGGGCATAAGAAAGGTGAAGGCCGTTTCTCCTTCACCTTTTTACGACGGGACATATCACCCGTCACTGTTTAGGCAGCGATTGCTGCTATTCGAACAATGGTAAGTTAGCAAAACTTTGGCCAGCGCCAACTGATCTGCATAAAAATTTATGCACAGGTCAGGTTAGATATGCAGCCTGGCTTTTTTGGCCATCAGTTCATCCACCGTCTCCTTGTACTGGTCGTCGGGAACGCAGCAATCCACGGGACAAACCGCGGCGCACTGGGGTTCTTCATGAAAACCCTGGCACTCGGTGCATTTATTGGGCGTGATGTAATAGATATCCGTGGCGACAGGAGCATTCTTCTGGTCGGCATCCACCACCGTGCCGTCGAGCAGGGTAAAGGGACCTTTAACCGAAGTGCCGTCGGATACGGCCCATTCCACGCCGCCTTCATAGATGGCGTTATTGGGACATTCGGGTTCGCAGGCGCCGCAATTAATACATTCTTCCGTGATCTTGATTGCCATAGCAGTTTATTTATCGGTTTGAAGTATACTTTTGCTGCAAAATTAATCACCGGGGATGAATTTACCATACCGAATCGGCTTATTATCACGGCTGGGCGAATATATTTTATCGGGCGATGACAACTGGCAAGCGGCCAAAGAAAAAGCGGCCCGGGAAAACAGCTGGTTTATCCCCGAATTTATCGACCTGGCCCTGACACAGATCGCCCGCTCCTTCCTTGTAAAAGAAAAACTGGAACAGTGGATAGCGGGATACAGGCTACAACCCGACACTGGCTTCACCCCAAAAACCATCGGCATCGTGATGGCCGGTAATATTCCCCTCGTTGGGTTCCACGACTGGCTCTGCGTATTCATCAGCGGCCACCGGGCCCTGGTAAAACTTTCCTCCAAAGACAATGTACTCCTGAAACACCTGGTGGAAAAAATCGGGGAATGGGATCCCGAAGCGGGCAAGATGACGGAATTTTCCGAACGGCTCAAAGGTTGTGATGCCTATATCACTACGGGCAGCAATAATTCCTCCCGCTACTTTGAATACTATTTCGCGAAATACCCGCATATCATCCGGCGCAACAGGACTTCAGCAGGCATTCTGGATGGCAACGAATCGAAACAGGAACTGGAAAAACTGGCGGACGATGTGTACCAGTATTTCGGGCTGGGTTGCCGAAACGTGACCAAGATCTACGTGCCGCATGGCTATGATTTCGTGCCCCTGCTCGGCGCTTTTTCAAAATACAACTACCTCGCGGAACACCACCGTTACCGCAACAATTACGATTATAACCTGGCCATTCAGATCCTGAACAAGAAATACTATATGACCAACGGCTCCCTGCTCCTGATCGAAGATCCTTCCCTCTTTTCCCCCATCAGCCAGCTGAACTATGAATATTATAGCAGCCGCGAAGCGCTTGAACAGGTATTAAAAAAATCCCCTGATCTGCAATGTATTACCGGTTCCGGGTCCATCCCTTTCGGGTATTCGCAGCAGCCGGCACTTGCCGATTACGCAGACGGGGTGGACACGCTCTCCTTTTTGGCGGGGCTTTAACAGCCGCTACGGGAAAACGGGTATTCCATTTGATCCCGAATCGTATTAATTTTACAGGCAGAGAAGTACGAAGACTACGGTAAATGATTTGTTAAACTCCCTGTCCGGCAATTTATTAACCGATGCCCTTCGTTACTTTGTACAGGCAAACAAAAAGACTATTCAACATTAAATTCTGAATAAAACTATGAAATGGAAACAAGTGATGCTGATCGTGGCCATCAGCGCCGTATCAGCCGTTAGCAGTGTGATGGTGTACAATAAAGTCACCGCGAAGAAATCCGTCTTTGTTCAGTCTAATGATGGCAAGGCGCCCGTAAACTACGCCGGTTTTTTTGATAATGTCAGCGGCGGAGGCGAGCCCATCGATTTCACCAAGGCCGCCAACGCGGCGGTGCCGGCGGTCGTGCATATCAAGACCAAGATCCCGGCCAAGAAGATCAGCAACCAGCTGCCCCGCAACCGCGGCAACAGCATGGAAGACTGGTTCGACCAGTTCTTTAATTTCGGCCCGCAGGTACAACCCGAACAAAGGGCTTCCGGCAGCGGCGTCATCATCAGCGATGACGGCTATATCATCACCAATAATCACGTTGTATCAGACGGCGGTGATGGCGTGGCCGACGAGATCACGGTTACCCTCAGCAACAAAAAAACCTTTAAGGCCCGCCTGATCGGGAAGGATCCCAGCAGCGATATCGCGGTGCTGAAGATCGACGGTACAGGTTTCCCCTTTTTACTCTATGGCAATTCCGATAATGTAAAACTCGGTCAGTGGGTGCTGGCCATCGGCTACCCCCTCACCCTCGAAACTACCGTTACCGCGGGCATCGTAAGCGCGAAAGGAAGGAATATCGGGATCAACGGCCGCCAGAGCAAGACGCCCATCGAATCCTTTATTCAAACAGACGCCGCCGTGAACCAGGGCAACAGCGGAGGCGCGCTGATCACCACCGACGGACAACTGGTCGGTATTAACTCCGCCATCTACGCTCCCACCGGCACCTATGCGGGCTATTCCTTTGCGATACCGGTGAACCTCGTGAAAAAGATCGTGAACGACCTGATCAAATTCGGCGACGTAAAACGTCCCTATCTCGGCGTATCGGTAGCGGAAGATAAGATCGATGCCGGCGACGGCGCGCATATCGGCAATGTAGCCAAGGACGGCGCGGCAAACGATATCGGTTTGAAACCCGGCGATATCATTACGAAGATCAACGATGCCGCGATCAATTCATGGACCGAACTGCAGGCCACCGTTTCATCCTACAACGCCGGCGATAAAATCAACATTACTTACAAACGGAACGGCAAGGAATATACGGCCGTGGCCACCCTCAGCGCCAAGAGCGGCACCTACGACCAGATCGCCTCGAACACCATCGGCGAAAAACTGGGCGCCGAACTGGAGAACCTCGACAAAAAAAGAGCCACGCAATATGATGTAACAGGCGGTGTGGTCGTAAAGAAGATCAAACAGGGCGGGCCTTTCAGCCAGACCCGCATGCAGGACGGGTTCGTGATCACCAGCGTAAACGGCAACGACATCACCACGATCGATGAACTGAGCCAGGCCCTCCGCAGCCTCAAGGGCGAAACCATCCAGCTGGAAGGATTTTACCCGGGCTATGAGGGCGTGTACAGGTATCCGTTGAATATCGAAGAAGAATAAGGCAGATAAAAGTTACAGAGATAAAAACTAAAAGTTGGGCCGCCCCGTTTGGGGGCGGTCTTTTTTTTTGCAAAGTCGTTCATAGATGAGAGTTGAGAGATGAGAGTTGGCGTGATGGTT
>CAYNSL010000065.1:13143-15898 GCA_964399755.1 uncultured Chitinophaga sp.
CCATTCAGTTTTACGCCTATGAATGATAAGCCGGGTATATCATCCGCAGAAAGGTTCAGGATCACCAGTACTTCCCGGGATCCATGGCTGCGCCGGTAGGCCAGCACTTTTTGCGGTTCGCTGGTTTTCAGCAAAACCGTCATCACTTCCGGGTCGCCCCCGCGCAGGGCCGGGTGCGTGGCATGCAGTTCGAGGAGTGATTTGTAAAAATCCTGCAAAGTATTCTGGCCGGTCCATGGGATCGGGTCTTTATCAAAAAAAGCCAGTCTTTTTTTCAGGGGAAGTTCCTGTCCCGAATACAATAAGGGTATACCGTTCCAGGTCGTGCTGAATACCGCTAAGGCCGGGGCCATATCGCCGTATTTTTCATATTCGGTCCCGTTCCAGCTGTTCTCGTCGTGGTTGCTGGTAAACCAGGCCCGCATTCCCCAATCCCCGAGGTCATCATATTTTTTCAGGATGCCCGTGAGGGCGGATAAGGGCGTCCCCGATTGATAATAATTTTCCGCTGCGTGCATCCAGGCCCAGGTATAACTGGCATCAAAGGCTTCGCCGTATTCCGGGCGTTCGAGTTCATCAAATTCTCCCAGCCAGAAAAGTTTTTTCACCGCGTCCAGTTCCGGTCTTGCCTGCTTCCAGAAATCAAGCCTCACCCAAAAAGCAAGGTCGCAGCGGAACCCGTCGATATCAAAGGTGGTGACCCACCATTTCATGGCGTCGATCATCGCGCGGCGCATGTCGCCGTTGTCAAAATCAAGTTCGATAATATCATCCATGCCCGAAGCGGTTTTGAAATCGCCGGTAGCCGGATCGCGGTGATAATATTCCGGGTGATCCCTTGTCCAGGCATGGTCCCAGCCCGTATGATTGGCCACCCAGTCGATGATCACTTTCATCCCCATTTCATGCGCCTGCCCTACCAGTTGCCGGAAATCCTCCGCTGTTCCGAATTCGGGATTGATGGAACAATAATCGCTGCAGGCATAATAACTGCCCAGCGCGCCTTTTTTATTTTTTTCCGAGATAGGGGTCAGCGGCATGAACCAGAGCGTTTGCACGCCCATCTCCTTCAGCCGCGGCAAGGCACGGGCGAAAGCGGTGAAAGTGCCCTCCCGCGTGTACTGCCGCAGGTTCACTTCATAAATATTGGTTTGGTGCGCCCATTCCACTATTTTAAACCGGTCAGTCATATTGTTCTTTTACAGCGGAAAGATAAAACCCAAATTCCATCCCGATGTATATTGGGACCAAATTCCTTGTATGGTTTCCCGCAGCGTGCGCGGCGGATCGCAGCGGTCGCCGCGATAAATTTCATTTTTCAAATTCTATCCCGATAATTACCGGGAACAAAATCATTTTTTAGTTCCCCGCAGCGTGCGCGGCGGATCGCAGCGGTCGCCGCGGGAAATTTCATTTTTCAAATCCTATACCGATATCAAACAGGACCCCAATCCCTAATCCCAGATCCCCTTGTCAATAACTCAACACACCTCCTTCCGACTTCAGACTTCAGACCTCCGACTTCAGACCTCCGACCTCCGACCTCAGACCTCAAACCTCCGACCTCCAACCTCCAACCTCCGACCCACTATCTTTGCAAGATGAAAAGCTTCGACGTCCCCATCATTTACCGCAGCCCCCTGATCGCCGCGATCAAGAAAAAACGGAAAGAGGCGGACCGGATGAAAAAAGATTTCAGTCCCACCCGGCTCGACATGGGCCCCCTGCAGATCTTCCTCGCCCGGCATTTCGGGTTTTGCTATGGCGTGGAGAACGCGATCGAGATCGCCTTCCGCACGGTGGAGGAAAACCCCGGCAAACGGATCTACCTGCTCAGCGAAATGATCCATAACCCGCAGGTGAATGCCGACCTGCTGGCGCACGGGATCGAATTTTTGCAGGACACGAATGGAAAGGAACTGATCCCCATCGCCAGCCTGCAGGCCGACGATATCGTGATGATCCCCGCTTTCGGCACCACGCTGGAGATCGAACGGCAATTGCGCGACAAGGGGATCGCCGTGGAAAAATATGATACCACCTGCCCCTTCGTGGAAAAAGTATGGAACCGCGGCGAAGCCATCGCGCAGAAAAATTATACGATCGTCATCCACGGCAAGCCCACCCACGAAGAGACACGCGCCACTTTTTCGCACGCCGCCGCTAATGCTCCTTCGGTGGTGGTGAAAGATATGGCGCAGGCGGTGGAGCTGGGGAAATATATCAGCGGTGAAAAACCCCCGGAAAAATTTTACGAAGAATTCGAAGGACAATATTCAAAAGGATTTGATGTCGCGAAAGACCTGCAGCGTATCGGGGTGGTAAACCAGACCACTATGCTGGCCAGCGATACGCAGGCCATCGCCGACCACCTGAAACAGGTGATGACCGGCGCCTTTCATCCCGCCGATCCCGAAGAAAGATTCGCCGATACGCGCGATACGCTTTGTTACGCCACAAACGACAACCAGACGGCCGTGACCGGTATGCTGGAGACAAAGGCCGATCTGGCCATCGTGGTGGGCGGGTATAATTCCTCGAATACCTCGCACCTGGTGGAATTATGCGAGGAAAAACTGCCGACCTATTTTATCAATAATGAAGAAAAAATAATATCCGCGAAAGAGATACTCCACTATAATTTCCATAAGAAAGAAGTGGTACAGACAACCGGCTGGCTGCCGGATACCTCACCCGTGAAAATACTGCTCACCAGCGGCGCGTCTTGTCCCGATGCGCTGGTTGAAGGGGTGAT
>CAYNSL010000065.1:15998-17775 GCA_964399755.1 uncultured Chitinophaga sp.
CTCATAATACTCCCCCGCCATCCTGTTACTATCAAACTGAAACCGCACATCCCGCATCCCGTTTTTCATCACGGAGCGCCAGGTGCTGCGGTCGCGGTAATACAGCGGAAGGATCTCTTCTTCGAGTATCTCGTAGATCTTATCGAGGTCGTACTGGTCCTGTTCCTGCGTGGTCATGGCATCGTAGTTCGTCTTCGGCACCACGAACCCGTTATGGCCGTGGTTGATGAATTCCGGGATCCATCCGTCGTCGGTGGAGAAATTCACCGCCCCGTTCATGGCGGCGGTCATGCCCGAAGTGCCTGAAGCTTCCCGCGGCACGCGCGGGTTATTCAGCCAGATATCGGCGGCCTGCTTGAGCCGCTTCGATAATGTCAGTTCGTAACCAATCAGCACCGACATATTCTTATACTGCCGGCTCAGGTGCACCAGCTGGTTGAATTCGCTGATGGCGGGGTGATCGACAGGGTAAGGCTTGCCGGCCCAGATCACCTGCACGGGGAAATCGGTACTGTTCATCAGCCGGTGAAACCGCTCTTCGTCGGTGGTAATGAGACCGGCCCGTTTATAGCCGGCAAAACGGCGGGCCCATACGATCGTGAATACGTCGGGGTCGAATATTTTCCCGGTCTGGTCGGCCACGATCTCGAAGGCCCGCTTCTTCAAATATTTCTTGCGGTCGTCGAAACTGTATTCGTCGCCCACATCCATGAACTTGTACAATTGCTTGTCTGCCCAGTAGCGCCAGTTCTGCGCGTTGGTGATCGAGATAATGGGACAGATATCCTCGTACTTGCTCCACAGCGCGCGCGATACATGGCCGTGCAGTTGTGAAACGCCGTTGGCGATATGCGCAAAGCGCAGGGCCGCGAGCGAATGGTTGAACTGGGTATCGGGCATGCCGGTTAAGGTCTTCACTTCATCCACGCTCAGCCCGCAGAAATAACTCATTTTATGGCAGAGGTAAATATCGTGCTTCTCGTTGCCCGCTTCTTCGGGGGTATGGGTGGTAAAGACAAGCCGCTTTTTTACATCGTCAAGGTTATTGCCGAACTTGTTATAGAGATAAAACGCGGCCGACACCCCATGCGCTTCGTTGAGGTGGTAACGATCGGGATTGAAACCGATCAGGTCGATCAGTTTGGCGCCACCAACGCCGAGTAGGATAAACTGGGCCAGTTTGGTGGCTACGTTGGCGTCGTAAAGGCGGTGCGTGATCGTTTGTGACACGTAATCGTTTTCGGGAACATCGGTCGACAGCAGGAATAGCGGCGCCGTTTTGAAAGTTTCGGGGTTCAGGTAAAATGCCTTCACCCAGACCGGGTGTTCATGGATCGTGATCTGGAATTTGATCCCCGTATCTTCCAGAAAACTATACAGCTTTTCATTCCAGGCCACATCGAGGGTCTGGTCCTGGTTGCGCTCCTGGTCGTAGTATCCGTATTTCCACAGGATGCCCACCCCCACGAGGTTCTGTCGGAGTTCGAAGGCGCTGCGCAGGTGAGAGCCGGCCAGGAAACCAAGACCGCCGCTGTAGATCTTCAGCGGCTGGTGGGTGGCGAATTCCATCGAGAAGTAAGCCACTTTTTTTCCATAACGTTCATCAACAGGGTACGGGACTGAAAAAGGCGTGAAACTCATACTGTGTTTAATTTACACGAAGCTGCAATATAAAGGGAAATAGTGAAATGGGAGAAGACTGATTGAAGGGGAAAGGGATTATACACAGGTTGTTGAAAAATTGAGGATGGAGGTCGGAGGTCTGAGGTCGGAGGTC
>CAYNSL010000065.1:17875-18944 GCA_964399755.1 uncultured Chitinophaga sp.
AATTCCAAAATTTCAAAATTTCCTCTTCTTCCCCTCTTTCTTCTTCGGAAAACTTCCGTCAAACGAACAATTCAGCGGCCGGTACGACCCGCAGCCTTCTTCTTCCCTGAGCGTAACGGAATTCGCGGAAAAAATGAATTTCAGTTTGCAGGGGTCGCCGTCCTTGCGGTACTCAGCCGTATTCGGGCTGCGGAAAAACGCTTCGCCCTTCAGTTCGCCCGTGCACTCTTTATTTTTTTCAAAATGGATGAAGAAGGTCACGCGGTCGCTCCTTCTTCCGTCGCGGATAGAAACCAGGTTCATTTTACCCGTGCTGTAATCGGCCGCGTATTTACTCTTCCGCGGGAGCGTGTCGATCGGGTTGATCAGTTCGGTGGGTTTGTCTTCCAGCGCTTCGGTCATGATCAGCGTAAACTCCCGGGCCGCTTCGTTCAGCGCGTACACGTCTTTCCCGTCGCTCACCGTTCCATCCGGATTCCGGCGCTGCAGCGATTTGGTGATGCTGTAGCGGCGGTCCATCACGATGGATTGGGCCGTATTCGACTTGTCATCGGGACGTAGCGCCGCGAGCCCGGCGATGAACTGCTGCTTTTTGTCGAAGGCCAGCAGCAGCACCGATTTTTTCCCCGCGGCGACGGTCCGCACGAACAGGTAGGTTTCGGCCTTGGGCACGACCACTTTGCCCATCGCGTAGATCTTCGGTTTCACGCCCTTGCCGGACATTTTTGCCAGGAAGGAATCAGGCACGAACTGGGTAAAGATCTTATAGCTGATCAGCAGGGAATCGTTTTCCTTTTTTACTTTCTGCAGGCTGCTGTCGGCATAGGCAAAGGGAAGGTTCAGGGGCTGGAAGAATTCGATAAAATCCTTTACGGTCACGGGCTCCTCACCCGACAGCGTGATCTTTTTTTTATGCTTGCAGCCGGCCAGCAGGATTAGCAGCGCAAACGCGGGAATTAATTTTCGTAACAAGTTGGCGTCGATTTGGGATCGAATGTAAGTGATTTGAGGGGGAAGTTCAACAGGATAAGCCCGTTAAAATACAGGTAAATTACCCATCGGGTAGGGC
>CAYNSL010000066.1:0-18758 GCA_964399755.1 uncultured Chitinophaga sp.
ACATTTAGCATTTCACATTTAGCATTTCACATTTAGCATTTCACATTTAGCATTTAACATTTAAAATTTAACATTTAATTTATCCGCTACCCCGTTTTCCCGTTCAGATTAGCCAGCATATCCTTCGTCATCGCAGTAAGATCATATTCCTCCTTCCACCCCCAATCCCTTCTTGCCACGCTGTCGTCGATGCTTTGCGGCCAACTTTCGGCTATGCCCTGCCGGTAGTCGGGTGCATAGGTCATGGTAAAACCCGGGATCTGCGCGCGGATGGCCGCCCCGATCTCTTTGGGTGAGAAGCTCATGGCCGATATATTGTAAGAGGTCCTGATCGTGATCTTTTGAGCGGGCGCTTCCATCAGCTCGATCGTGGCCCGGATGGCATCGGGCATGTACATCATGGGCAGGTAAGTGTCTTCCTTCAGGAAACAGGTATATTTTTTTTCTTCCACCGCTTCATGGAATATCTCGATGGCATAATCGGTAGTACCCCCGCCCGGCGGCGATTTATAACTGATAAGCCCCGGATATCGCAGGCTCCGCACATCCACACCGAAACGGCGGTGAAAATAATTGCACCAGAATTCACCGGCATATTTGCTGATCCCATAAACCGTGGAAGGCTCGATGATGGTTTGCTGCGGGCAGTTTTGTTTGGGAGAGGAAGGACCGAAAACGGCGATGGAGGATGGCCAGTACACTTTATGCAGTTTTTCCTCACGCGCGATGTCCAGTACATTCAGCAACCCCTGCATGTTCAGGTTCCAGGCCAGACCCGGGTTCTTTTCTCCGGTGGCGGATAAGATGGCCGCGAGCAGGTAGATCTGCGTAATACCCTGGCGGATCACCTGCACATGCAGCATTTCCTTGTTCATCACGTCGAGCGATACATAGGGACCGGTACCCTGCAGCAGGGGATGTTGTTCACGCAGGTCGGATGCCACCACGTTCGCATTCCCGTAAATCTTACGCAATGCCATCGTCAGCTCCACCCCGATCTGTCCGGAGGCGCCGATGACGAGAATTTTATCTTTAACCATGGGAGCTAAGTTAGAGAAATAAGGAAAAACTTTAACGGGGTACTGGGAACTGTTAGCTGTGAGCTATGAGCTTCGGGCTATAGCCCCTTATTCACCATGCATCATCTGTTTGACCAAAATGCCTGACCTTACATCTTATACCTTCTACCTTCTACCTTCTACCTTTTACATTCCCCTTCCCTCCTATCTTTGCAGCATGGAAAAATTCCTGAAGGATCTGTTCAAGGGTCAGTCTTACGAAGAAAAGAATTTCTTTTTACTCGCCGGTCCCTGCGTGGTGGAAAGCGAGGAACTCCTGATGGAAGTGGCGGATACGGTAGCTGCATCCTGTAAAAACCTGGGCATTCCCGTTATTTTCAAATCCTCCTACCGGAAAGCCAACCGCAGCAGCGGCGATTCATTTACGGGACTGGGCGATGAAATCGCACTGCAAATGCTGGGCAATATCAGAAAAAAATATTCCCTGCCGGTGGTCACCGATATTCATCTGCCCGCGGAAGCGGTGATGGCGGCTGGCTATGCCGACGTTTTGCAGATACCCGCCTTTCTCTGCCGTCAAACCGACCTGCTGGTTGCCGCCGCAAAAACCGGCAAGGCCATCAATGTAAAAAAGGGACAGTTTGCCAGCGGGGAAGCCATGAAGTTCGCCGTAGAAAAGATCCGGAACGCGGGGAATGACCAGGTGATGCTTACCGAACGCGGGAACAGTTTCGGTTACCAGGACCTTGTGGTGGATTTCCGGAATATCCCGGCGATGCGGGCGCAGGGCGTTCCCGTGATCATGGATGTTACCCATTCGCTGCAGCAGCCCAACCAGCCCTCGGGTATTACAGGAGGCAATCCCCAACTGATCGGCACTATCGCCAAAGCGGCAATCGCGGCAGGCGCAGACGGCCTTTTTATTGAAACGCATCCCCGCCCGGCTCTCGCCAAAAGCGATGGCGCTAATATGCTGAAACTGGATTTGTTGGAAGAATTACTGCAACAACTGGTAAAGATCAGGAAAGCGGTAATCTGATCTCCTTTTAAAAATACAACCTCATTTTTAACGCAGGTCGATCTCTTCTACCCCCGGATAATTTTTTTTATCAAAAACGAAGATATTATCCGAAAGGGGCTGGTTTGTCTTCATCGTCGTTACCGTATAGGTATAACGGTTACCGGCGTTTTCGAGCACCCGCGTGCTGTAAATGGTTTTTGCGGCTTTATCGATCTGGACGTACACTTTATGGAAGGTCTTGCTTTTATCTACCGGCGTCATCTCGATTTCCTGCATGGTCTTCCCGTTCACTTTCTTTTCCCCGTTGAGGAGGTAGAGAAAATCCTTGTCATAAAAGTTAGTGAATAATTTCTGGGGAGTGATCGTACCGGAAGAATTATCGAGTTTGTTGATGGTAACTTCATTGGCCGCCTTGTCATAGTTCCAGACCGTAGTACCGTTACAGAATATCTCCTGCCCGCTGAAACTGACCCGGTACTTGGTTCCTTTCATTTTGATGCTGCCTGTTTTGCTGGAAAGAGACTTACCGGCCGCATTCTCCACTTTATAGGAAAAGTTGGCCTGCACCGTGGTAAAAGTCCTGAATTTGGCGCTCACCCCGTCCAGGATCGCTTTGGCGTCCGGATCGTTTTTGGCCTGTGCGCCCGCATGCAATGCCAGGAAAGAACCGAGCAGGGCAACGAAAAATTTCTTCATCATTTTAGGTTTGTGGTGGCGGTTTAAAAAAGCCCCGCAAAGATAACTGAAATACGGTAAACGGTCCGGGTCAGCGCGCCTTAACCGCTAAGAGGATTGACAATCGGCGTACCGGGTTGTACGGGAAAAATTTCTTTAACAAGCCCCTAACGGAACCGTAGAAAATCTTCAGCGCATCGCATCCAGGTGCATCTGCAGGTCCATTTCCGTTTTGATCAGCACATCACGGGCCTTGCTGCCCTGGCTGGGACCCACGATACCGGCGGCCTCAAGCTGGTCCATCAGGCGCCCGGCGCGGTTATAACCCAGTTTCATGCGTCGTTGCAGCAGGGAGGTGGATCCGATCTGGTTTTGCACGATGAGGCGGGCCGCGTCCTCAAAGAGCGAATCCCTTTCCGCGAGGTCGAAGTCCCTCCCTTCGAGTTCTTTTTCGTCTATGTATTCGGGTAAGAGAAAGGCCTGTGGGTAACCGCGCTGCTGGCCGATATAATCCACCACCTGTTCCACTTCCGGCGTGTCCACGAAAGCGCATTGCAGGCGGGTCAGTTCCCCGTTGTGCGAGATCAGCATGTCGCCCTTCCCGATCAGCTGTTCGGCGCCACCCGTATCGAGAATGGTCCGCGAATCGATCTTGGACGAAACCTTGAATGCGATCCGCGAGGGGAAATTGGCCTTGATCGTTCCGGTGATGATATTCACCGAAGGGCGCTGCGTGGCGATGATCAGGTGGATGCCCACGGCACGGGCCAGCTGGGCCAGCCGCGCGATGGGCATTTCGATCTCCTTGCCTGCGGTCATGATCAGGTCGGCAAACTCATCGATCACGAGTACGATAAAAGGCAGGTACTGGTGACCTTTTACCGGGCTCAGTTTGCGCTTGATAAATTTTTCATTGTATTCCTTTATGTTCCGCGCCCCGGCTTCTTTCAGCAGGTCATAGCGGTTGTCCATTTCGATACAAAGGGCGTTCAGGGTATGCACTACTTTTTTTGTATCGGTGATGATGGCGTCGTCTTCGCCGGGCAATTTCGCGAGGAAATGTTTTTCGATATGGCGGTAAATGCTCAGCTCCACTTTTTTGGGATCGATGAGCACCAGTTTTAACTGCGAAGGGTGTTTCTTATACAGGAGCGATACCAGCAGGGCGTTCACACCCACCGATTTTCCCTGTCCCGTAGCCCCGGCCATCAGCAGGTGGGGCATCGAAGTAAGGTCGACGATGAAATTTTCATTATCGATCTTTTTCCCGATGGCGATCGGGAGGCTGTAATTGTTGTGCTGGAATTTTTCGGAACTGAGCAGGCTTTTCATGCTCACCACCGTCTTGCGCACATTGGGCACTTCAATACCGATCGTGCCCTTGCCGGGGATCGGGGCGATAATGCGTATGCCCAGGGCCGCGAGGCTGAGGGCAATATCGTCTTCCAGGTTTTTGATCCGGGAAATCCGGACACCCGGGGCCGGTACGATCTCGTAAAGGGTTACCGTAGGACCCACCGTTGCGCTGATCTTCTGAATTTCGATGGCATAATTCCGGAGCGTGGCGATGATCTGGTTCTTATGGTTTTCCAGTTCATTGGAATCCTGGATGATCTTTTCACTGCCATGCGTTTCCAGGAGCGACAACGTGGGATATTTATAAGAACTCAGGTCAAGCGTGGGTTCATAAGGCGGCAGGTTTTCGGGCAGAACCGCTTCTTCGGTTTTACCGGGCACCGATTTTATTTCCAGTTCGAGGTCGCTTTCTTTTTTAGACGCAGCCGGTTTTTCTTTTACAGGGGGCGGAATTTCTTCCTTCTTCGTTTCCCCTGTTTTCATCTCCGCGTCATGCGCGTGCATGATCTCGCCGATGATTTCATTTTCGACCGTTGGCTGCCGTTCTTCTATTTTTTCGATCTGCGTTTCAAGGGGCTCCTCCTTTTCGATGATGGTCAGTTCGTGCATTGGTTTTTCATCGGGAAAATTTATGACCAGGCCTTCGCCGGGAACCAGGCTGTTTCCCTGCTGCGATTTACCGGGATCACTGTAGAGGTCATTGATCGTCGCCGCACCGGTCGCGGGCACAACGACCGCTTCCTCCGTTTCTGCAGCATCAGCAGCCGGCTGTTTTTTGGCGGGCCAGTTAAATGAAGGGTTGAACTGCCATATAAAATAACCCGCAGCCAGCAGGAGCAGCGCCGCGCCCGTACCAATGGTTCCCAGCGTGCCTGTGAGTTTGGAACAGATCATATCGCCCACGGCGCCCCCATAGGGAAAACCGGGCTTACTAAAGAGGAAGGACATGGATACCGAGAGGACCAGCAATCCCACGGTCACATATTTCAGGTTGCGCCAGATGGAAAACACTTTGCGGCGGAAGAGGAGGTTGACGCCCACCACGAAAAAAAACGTACAGATCAGGAAGGCGGCGATCCCGAAGCCGTAATTGATAAAGAAGTGAGAGACCAGGGCCCCGAGCCTGCCCAGCAGGTTCTGCGCGGTTAGCCCGCTGTTGAAAAGGGCGGAAAACCCTTTCTTCGCCACATCGTAATCTTCTTCCCAGGTAAAGAGATATGATACAAAGGAAATAAAAAGGAATATCGCGATCAGCAGGAATACGGAACCGATGATCTTCCAGGTGCGTTCGTCACGCGCCAGGGCTTTCCAATCGATCGGCTCTTCCTTTTCGGCTTTAAACGCTTTCGGCTGGGGCTTGGAAGGTTTTTTCGCAGGACTGTTCTTTTTCTTTTTCAGCTGGGTAGCCATGGGGACAAAGATAATCAGTTTGCTCCTGAAATATCCGTGGCAGAATCCCGGCGCTACCGAAACCCGGACCGATTGATTACATTTGAACAGGAACATCTCCGGATCATGAATAGAAAAAACCTCTGCTGTTTTTTGACGGTAATAGCCGGTCTCTTTATGTGCGCAGGCATGATACGGGCGCAGGATCGTCCCGGTAACGCCGCGATAAATGTCAGCGAGGTCCGTTTTGCGCAGGAGATCAAACTGCTGACCGGGATCACATTTATCAAAAGCGACCAGCGGCCTGCGGACCTGTATGGTTCCCTTTCCTTTAAGCCGGGCACCGCCTACAACGGGCCTGTGGCCAATAAAGATGTTGTAAAGACGGCGCTGGTCAGGTTTACGCTCTGCAATTCGGCAGACAGCAGCACCGCCATCTATTTTTTCCCGGGATTTTATGTGAGGGAAATTTTCCTGTACCGCGAACAGGCAGGCACATTAGAGGCCCTTCCGGTGCTCATGCCTCCCATCACCGAAAAAGCAGGTTACCGGCTGATCCGGGTGGCGCCGCATGATACCATGACCATAGTAGCCGAGCTGCATTTCATCAAGACCTATATCAATAAAATAAGACCGCGGCTGGTGAACCCCGATTTCCTGTCCTCCTTTGTATTCGGGCTGCACAATATCAACAGCGAAAGCGATATCAGCACCTATATCTTCTGCGGCCTGCTGCTGATGATGATCCTTTTTTCACTGGCCAGTTATTTCCAGGGCGCCAACCGGGAATTCCTGTATTATTCGGGCTACGCTTTTTTCCTGGGACTCATGCTCTTTACCAAGGCGCTGTATAATTACCACACGGAACCCGTTAATTTTTTTCTCGAAGAATACCTCGATTTTATCCTCCAGAGCGTGGGGATCATCTTTTACATGATCTTCATGCAGAAATTCCTGAACACGAAGACCCAATACGCCTTTCTCCACCGGGTGTACAATGCCGGGATCGGGTTGCTTGTATTTTCGGTTATTGCTTACAGTTATTTCCACTTCGCCACCGGCAATTTCCCCGCGGAAAACGGGGTGGAAACCGTCACCAAACTCCTGCTCCTGCTGCTCATCGTTATCTTTCTCGCCTACAGCCTCCGGCAGTGGAAGGATAAACTGCTGCGCTACCTGTTCTGGGGCAACCTGCTGTACCTGCTGTTCTCGCTGGTATCGCTGGGCCTGATCCTGGCGCCGCAGTTATTCAACCTGCGCGGGCTGGCGGGTAATTCACTGGTTTATTATGAAGCCGGGCTGTTTTTCGAACTCGTATTTTTCCTCGCGGGGCTCAACCACAAGAACCGGCGGCGGATCATCGAACAAACCCGTGAACGTGAATCCCTCAAGGCCCAGAACCTGCTCAAGGAATATGAGAAGGAAATGGCGGTATACCGGGCGCAGCAGGAAGAACGCGAACGCATTTCCGCCGACATGCACGACGAACTGGGCTCGGGGATGACGGCCATCCGCCTGATGAGCGAGATCGCGCGCAACAAGATGAAGGAAAACACGCCGGTGGAACTGGACAGGATATCCCAATCGGCCGATGACGTGCTGAACAAGATGAACGCGATTATCTGGAGTATGAACAGCCGCAACGACACGCTCGACAACCTGCTGCTCTATATCCGCACTTACGCCCTCGAATACTTTGAAAATACTCCTATCCGGTGTACCGTGCACTGCCCCGAACAGATCCCCGCGGTCGAATTGACCGGTGAGAAAAGGAGAAATATTTTCCTCTGCGTAAAGGAATCGCTGAACAATGTGCTCAAACATTCGGGCGCGGCCAACGTTTCGATCGACGTACTGATTAACGGGGAACTGCTGATCCGGATTTCAGATGATGGGAAAGGCATTGATCCGGACCATATACGCCCTTTCGGGAACGGTCTTAAAAACATCACCCACCGGATGGACAGCATCGGGGGCCGGTTTACGATCGAAAACAAAGACGGCACGGTTACAACCCTGCGCCTGCCCCTATGAGTTTTTATTGCTGAGCACCGCGACCAGTAGCAGCAGCCATCCCGCGATAAAGCAAACGCCGCCCAGGGGTGTGAGCGGACCCACGAATTTTACGGCCCCGCTTTCCTGCAGTTTCAGCCAGGTGAGGAGGTATAATGACCCGGAAAATAAAATGATACCGGCAATAAAAAAAGTCGCGGGCCCCCGCAGGCTTTTTACCGGCATATGTGCCCGCATGATTCCCAGCAACAGCAGGGCCAGCGCATGATAAAACTGGTACTGCACCCCTGTTTGAAAGCCGTGCAGTATTTTTTCGTCGCTGGTTAATTTTTGCAGGCCATGCGCGCCAAAAGCGCCCAGCGCCACCGCGAGACCGGCGGTAAAAGCCCCCGCCGCAAGGTATTTTTTATGCATGGAATATTTGTTCAACCAGTTTATCGATTGGCAGGGGATCTTCGTCAATAATGATCTCCGCCTGTTCGTAATAGATCCGCCGGTCGGCGAACTTTCGGGTGATAAAACTGCGTAGTTGCTGCTCATCCAGGTCCCTGATCAGCGGGCGTTTGTCTTTTTCGTGCACCAGCCGCGCCAGCAGCACATCGGACGGTGTATTGATCCATACCGAGATCCCGGCCCTGTTCATGTATTCGATATTATTGAAAAAACAGGGCGTGCCGCCACCACAGGCCATCACGAAACTGTCGTGGCTTTCCGTAATGATATGCAGGATATCTTTTTCCAGCAGGCGGAACTGTTCCTCCCCTTCAGACGCGAAGATCTCCGCGATCGATCTTCCCGCCTGGGTGCTTACCTGTTCATCGAGGTCAAAAAAGGGAATACCCAGCTTCTGGCTCAGCAAGCGGCCCCAGTGTGTTTTACCGGCGCCCATAAATCCGATTAAGAATATTTTCATTATTGAAAGTCAGAAATGTTAGCAGGGCCGGGAATGATAAAGTTTAATAAAGTAAGCGGGCCCGGAACCTGCATGGAAACTTCATCACAAACCGGGTCGACACCGGTATATGGTTATTTGAACGCGTTAAGTCCCGTCACATCCATGCCCGTGATCAGTAAATGTATATCATGCGTGCCTTCATAGGTGATCACGCTTTCAAGGTTCATCATATGCCGCATTACCGGGTATTCACCGGTAATGCCCATTCCGCCCAGCATCTGGCGCGCGTCGCGGCAGATATTTGTCGCCACTTCACAGGCATTACGTTTGGCCATGCTCACCTGCTGCGGCGTAACGCGGCCTTCGCTCATCAGCACACCGAGCCGCCAGTTCAGCAGTTGCGCCTTGGTGATCTCGGTGATCATTTCAGCCAGTTTCTTCTGCTGTAACTGGAAACCGCCGATAGGCCTGCCAAACTGTTCGCGTTCTTTTGCGTAGCGCAGGGCCGTATCATAACAATCCATGGCGGCGCCGATCGCGCCCCAGGCAATGCCGTAGCGGGCCTTGGTGAGACAACCCAGCGGTCCCTTTAATCCTTTTACATTCGGGAATATATTTTCTTTCGGCACTTTTACATTGTCAAATACCAACTCCCCGGTTGCCGAAGCCCGCAGGCTCCACTTGCCGTGCGTCGTGGGCGTACTGAATCCTTCCATCCCCCTTTCCACGATCAGGCCATGTATCTCTCCCGCTTCATTCTTGGCCCAGACCACGGCCACCTGCGAATAGGGCGCATTGCTGATCCACATTTTGGCGCCGTTCAGCACTACATGGTCGCCCGCATCTTTGAAATTCGTGAGCATGCTGCCCGGGTCGCTGCCATGGTTGGGTTCGGTAAGCCCGAAGCAACCCAGCCACTCGCCGGTGGCCAGTTTGGGCAGGTATTTTTTACGCTGCGCTTCGCTGCCGTACTGGTAGATCGGGAACATCACCAGCGAACCCTGTACCGACGCCGTTGAACGAACCCCGCTGTCGCCCCGCTCGAGTTCCTGCATCATCAGGCCGTAAGCGATATAATCAAGCCCCCCGCCGCCGTATTCGGCGGGTATCGTAGGACCGAAACAGCCCAGGTCGCCGAGTTGTTTGACGATATGCCGGGGGAATTCGGCCTTTTGCGCATAGTCTTCAATGATAGGAGAAATTTCTTTTTTTACATACTGGCGAACCGCTTCGCGGATATGCCGGTGTTCTTCCGTGAGCAGTTCATCCACCTGGAAATAATCGGGACTGGTAAACAAGTCTGTTCGGGCCGCCATGGGAAATACTGTTTTTAATGGTTAATACCGTGCCGCAAAGGTAAGTGAAAGTTGTCCCGGGGCGGCGGGCGTGTAAAACTCCTTTGCCTGTTCCCGCAAATTCAATTTATTTTACCCTGAATTAATAAACCGCCTCGCAGCTTTTTTTACAGCTTCCCGTTTTTGTATTGCCGCTTCCCGGGCAGTTACGGAACCGGAAAGAGGGCGCAGGCGATGACAAACCATAATGTTTTCAAATAAAAAATGATGCGCATGCTAAACTTTATTCACTTAAGCATGGTCCTGCTACTGGCAGATCTTATGGCGTCAGGCCGCAGCGGCCAGCCACTTACCGGTTTCCGGGACAATTATGGCATGCATGTATTTAACAGGGATACCGTTCCCGGTAACGACACGGTCATTGCCGGTAAAATTTATACAAAGGTGGATGAAGAAGCCGCATTCCCGGGCGGCGAGGGTTCCTGGCGCAGTTATATCGAGCAAAACATTGACCCGACCGTTCCGGGAAAGAACAAAGCGCCGGAAGGCGTATACACGGTACTGATCCAGTTTGTCGTGGATCTTGACGGGAAAATCACCAATATCAGGGCGCTGACAAACTACGGGTACGGGATGGAAGCGGAAGTGATCCGCCTTTTGAAAAAAGCGCCGCGCTGGAAACCGGCGATGATCCAGGGAAAGCCGGTAAAGGCTTACCGCAAGCAGCCCGTTACCTTCCAGGTGGTGAGCGCCAAAAAAATAAAGAGCAGGAACAACCCGTAACCATCGTCCCTTCGGACTCGTCTGATCTATTAAAGTATGCTAAACCTCGTCGTCCTGTTAATGGTACAAGGTACCGGCACAATTGCCGCCGGTGACAGCCTGCCCTGGACAAACAAAGACTGCGCGGGATACCGGCTTTATTATACAAAGACCGATTCCTCCTTCGCCCCTACCCTGGAAAACTGGATAGGAGACGCGCGTACCGCCGTCTTCCAATTTTTTCATCGTCCTTTCAAAAATGAATTCAATGTATATGTGTTCCCCGACAGGAAATCGCTGGACCATGAATGGGCGCAGGATTGGAAGATCGACGGCTTCAAGAGCGAATGCTGGATGGTGGCCAGCGGCGTGGCCCGGCGCTTCGACCTGCTTTCGCCACTTGCCTGGGACCGGGAAGCCTGCGATCACCGGTCAAACGACAGTACGGCGATCAGGCAGATCATCCTGCACGAACTGGTGCATGTTTTTCACGGGCAGCAAAACCCCCGCCCCGGGTTTGATGATATGGAGGCCATGGCCTGGCTGGTGGAAGGGCTCGCAACCTGGGCATCGGGTCAGCTGACGGAAGGCAAACTGAAACAGGTACGTGAAAGTCTTGCTGCGGGAAACATACCCGCATCGACCGGCGAACTCTGGAAGGGCAGCCTGCGTTACCAGCAGGCGGGATCGCTGATCAGGTATATCGATCGCCGGTACGGAAGGGAAAAATTATTTTCTTTGTTAAAAGCCACGAATACACAGGAAGCCCTTCAAGAGCTGAATATAACCGAATCAGCCCTGATGGAAGCCTGGCAGAAGAACCTGGCCGAAGGCAAATAAGTATTTGTCATTATTTCCTCAGGAGAAAATAGAGCGGGGCGCCCAGCCTGCGCCCCCAGGCTTTTTCCGAATGATCGGCGCCCGCGAATTTCAGGGAAAGAAGGTTTTTATTATCATAACCTTTTGCCTTCATCATTGCATCCACTTTTTGCTGGTAGGGTTCATAATACTGATCCAGTCCCACAGTTCCGTGATCAAAATAAAAACGGTGCGTGGCGGGGGCCGGTAATTTGCCCTGCATATAACGGATGATGGCTTTGCCGATGATCATGCTGTCCTGTTCGGATGCGCCGGGCCAGTGGGTGGAGAGACAGGCCGCGCCGCCGAAGACCTGCGGGTATTCGCAAACGGCGTACATCGAGATCAGCCCGCCCATACTGGATCCGGCAATATAGGTATTGGCCCTGTCTTTTTGCGTTGAATAGGCGCTGTCGATAAAGGGTTTCAGTTCCGTAACCATGAATTTCAGGTATTCATCCGAAACCGGCCGCATGTCCTTTGTCTCGCTGCGCAGCGTGAGGGAATCCTGCCATCGTTTGGGAATAAACGCATAGGCTTTCGCGGGAAAATATTCAAACCAGCGGTAGGTATTATTCCATATCCCCACAATGATACAATCCCTGATCTGGTTGTTTTTAAGGAGCAGGGCAACGGCTTCATCCACATGCCAGGCCTGTTTATTCCATGTTTTCGAATCATCAAACAGCATCTGGCCGTCCTGCATATAGAGCACCGCGTATTTTTTTTTATCCGAATAGCCTTCCGGCAGCCATACATCAATATTCCGGGGCCATACATATTTGGAATGAAAGTTCTCATGCCGCACGATGGTACCGGAGCTTACCGCGGGCAACTGGGCAAAGGAGAAAAGGGATAACAGCAGGAAAATCAAAATACAGGCGATTCGTTTCATCTGGTAAAAATCAGCGGTAAAAATATAGAAATATTGATTGGGGCGTATGATGATTTTCCTGAAAGGGCAGGGGTGCCGCTTTGGAATAAAAAGTAAACGCCGGCTGATGAAATTTTTAATGCCAGAGACGGCATAGCCGGTAATTGAAACTGAGCGTGAACAGCAGGTGACCATCCACCCCCGTAAAATCATTTTTTTCGATCACCGGTTTACCATCCTGCCCGCGCACTTCAATTTCTTTCCCGAAATGAAGCATATACTGTGATGACAGAGATGCGTCGAGCCGCGGCGCTATACGGATATGGGTGCCCAGCCCCGCCTGCGTGGCCATACTGAGCCGGCCGGCGCTGTTGGATTTATCCCCCACGGCGGTAACGGTGCTTTTATCAAAGCAATGACCCGCGATAAAATAAGGCTGCAGTACATGCGCATCCGGGTCATCCTTCCCGGTATAAAACAAGAGCGACCATCCGATATGGTAATCGTTACGGTAGGTAAAGCTCCCGTTGCGGGAACTGATATAATCGAAATACCATTCTGAATTGAGTTTTTCACCCAGGCGCAAACGGAACTGCCCCCCGATCCCCTTGCCGGTGGCAGGATCATGATTGAAAAAACTCAGAGTATTGCGGGTGCCCAGGCTAAACATGCCTGCCGCGCGTTGATGGATCGCCGATCCCTGCGCGAAAAGATAAAACGGTGATAACAGCAGTATGACTGCCGGCAGATGGTTTCTTCTCAATGCGAGGTCATTTAGGGTAGCGCTCTTTCTTTCGGGGAGATTTGCATAGTAACGGGCAGCGTTTTTATTTATTGTCCTGTCTCCCGCTATAAAAACCAGCATGACACCTACTGCGACCAGTCCTAAACCGCTGCGGGCCCTTCTCTCTGCCTGGCTAACCGCAGGAACGCTGGATATCACGGCGGCCAGTATCCAGTATTATATCCGCACCGGAAAGGGACCCGGCGGCGTGTTGCGTTTCGTAGCCAGCGGCTTGCTGGGCCGGAAAGCCTTTGCGGGCGGCAACACGGCGGCCGCCTGGGGATTGCTGTTTCATTATTGCAACGCCTTACTTTTCACGCTGTTTTTTTTCTGGCTATTCCCGCGGCTGAAGATCATGGGAAAGAACCTGTGGGTCACGGGGCTCTGCTACGGCGTTTTTACCTGGTGCGTGATGAACCTGCTGGTCGTACCCGCCAGCCGCGCGCCGCATATTCCTTTTGTACCCGGGAAAGCCGCCGTGGCGATGATGATCCTGATGGTTTGTATCGGGTTGCCCATCGCGCTGATCATCGGGCGATATTATCAAACGAAATCCCGGGCCGCCCGCTGAACCCCGTCCGGTTCCCTCGCGTGAATCCGTTATATTTGTATAGTAAATTTTTACCTTATGTCATTACTGAACCAGCAAAAGGACAAGAACAAAAAAAAGGGTGGCAATAAAAGCGGCGGGAAATCCCAGGACGGCTCCAAGTACATCCAGAAACCCAAGTCGGGTTTTGTCAGCAAGCAGCAGAACACCGGCTCGCAGCGCGGCAGCTGATCTCTTTTATTTTTTTACGTTTAACCTGTACCGTAATACGATATCGTCGTTGTACAGGAGACAAAGCCATTGTACCCCGGCATGCAGTACGGGATAGCGGTACTGGCAGAGGTTACCGGCCGCGTTCGCGGGTTTCAGGAACACCCAGGCATCCGAAAAATCGAACAGGGTGGAATCCGTCAGCGTGGACGGCGAAATATTTTTATGCGACATATCCCCCGTTTCCAGTTTTAACAGGATCGTATCCCCCACCGCCGCATCGATGATCCCCTTTGAAGGATAAAAAGAAGTGATCGGGTATTTCCCGAATGATTTTTGCTTAAAAGGCGAATAGCGGAATTCATCAGGCGGTTGCGGGTCACGGAGCAGGGTCCAGCGCGGATCATCGGGATAATGATCCTGTATAAACCGTTCCGGCGGCGCGCAGAAATATTGGGGGTCATAATCCCTGATGAAAGCATCGCCGCGCCTCGTTACGTAGCCGCTGGCCCAGGTGGCGTCGAGCAGGTGCCAACTCCCTTCAAAATACACGGCATTCCAGTAATGGTTGACCCCAAAACGCGGTACAGGACGGAATAAATTATTGTTGGCATACCCCTGGATGATCTCGGCGGGTATACCCGCGTAATCACATAGTGTTTTAAATAAACGCGCATAGCCGTCGCAGAGGGCGGTTCTCCTTTGCAGGATGCTGCGCGATACCCTTTCATTCAGCGGCAGCAGCGGGCCATCGTCATCCGGTTCCGTTGTAATGGTTCCGGCTCTTGTGGCAGGCATCGGGAAAACGGTATAGGAAATATGATCGGTGATCCAGCGGAAGATGGCCGTTACTTTTTCCCGGTCGGTTTGTAAGGAAGCCGTAAGTTTTCGGGAGAGCAGGGCGGGATCGTCCTGCGGAAAGGCGGGCTGGAGGAAAAGGAACAGGGATATCGTCAGCAACACGGATTTCATCATCGGCTATGTAAATTAATAAAAAGATTGCTTCGGCCTTAAGCAGGCTGCTGCAATCTTTACATAGTTGATGGATGACAAGAATAGGATCCGCCGCCTACTCCTTCGCACTCGTGGGTGGCTTTCCACCCTCCGGCACAAAGATCAATGCGGCCGAGTTCATACAGTAACGTTTGCCGGTTGGTTTGGGCCCATCGTCGAACACATGCCCCAGGTGCGATCCGCTTTTACTGTCTACTACGGCCCAGCGTACCATGCCGAAACTGCTGTCCCGGATCAGCCGTACGGCATCAGGAGTGATGGGCGCCCAGAAACTGGGCCACCCGGTACCCGAATTGAATTTGGTAGCTGAACTGAAAACCGGTTGCAGCGATGCCGCCGAATAATAGGTCCCCTTTTCGTAAAAGTGGTCATACTTGCCCGTGCCTGCGCGTTCCGTGCCCTCCTGCCGTAAAACATAATACTGGAATTCGGTGAGTCTCGCCTTCCACTCTGTCTCCGTCAGTTTCATCGGGTACACCGTTTTGCTGTCGGCGATGGGGGGATCGGGATATTTTTCGCTTTTGTTTTGCGCCTGCCCGCAGCCCGCGGCGAATATACCCAGCACGGCGATCAGGAATTTGTTTGTAGTACGCATGAAAATTGTTTTTTGCTATTAACGAAAGAGGGAAAGGCACGGATTTTCTTTGCGGCCGTCTTAACAAAATTATGATGCCGGGACCGGCAGATCGTCACCGGTGCGACAAATCGGGGCTTATCTTTTCAGGAAACGGTTTTTTAACAATTTCTCCATCACTTCATCTTTCTGGTTGCGGCTGATGGGAATATGCTGCGCCCCGATGCGGATATCGCTGCCTTCGATACTGTCGATCCGGGCGGCGGCCACGATGTAGGATTTATGAACCCGGATGAATTTCTCAGCGGGCAGGTAATCTTCCACGGCTTTGAAAGTAAGATAGGTCATGTATTTCCGGGTGGCCGTGTGGATGGTGACATAATTCTGCAGGGCTTCGGCATATAAAATCTCATCGAAGAAAAGTTTTACCAGCTTGTTGTCGGCTTTTATAAAGAAAAAGTCCGAAGAAGCGGTATTCCCCTGGTTGGTTTCGCGCACTTCGTAAAACTCTTTCGCCTTCAGCGCCGCTTTCAGGAATCGCTCGAAGGAAAAGGGCTTGACAAGATAATCCAGCGCGTTCACTTCAAAACCTTCCAGCGCGAACTGGGGATAGGCCGTGGTAAAGATCACGGGCGGGGGATGCGGCAGGCTTTTAAAAAAATCGAGCCCGGTGATCCGCGGCATCTGGATATCGAGAAATAACAACTGCACCTGCCCGCTTCCCACGAGGTCGGCGGCGCGTAGCGGGTTGTCGAACTCCGCCGCCAGTTCCAGGAAATCCACGTCATGGATATATTCCTTCAGCCCCTTGCGGGCCAGCGGTTCGTCGTCGATGATCACGCAGCGGATACTCATGACAGTTGCAGTTTTAGCTGAACGGAAAACTGATCGCCGGTTTGAATAATACCGAGTTCATGTTTGCCCGGGTACAGCAATTCCAGTCTTCTTTTCACATTCTGCAGCCCGATACCGCCGGGTTGTTCCGTACCGGGCTGGATTTCCTTTGAATTCTCCACACCAAAAATAAACCGCCCGTTAACGCGGTTCATATCCACTTTCACAAAATTGGGCCGGTCATTATGATGCGAGATATGCTTGAAGGCGTTTTCCACCAGGGGGATCAGGAGCAGCGGTTCGATCATGAAACCTTTTACCGCGGGGTCGCAGTGAAATTGTACCTGGTAGCGGTCGTCCTTCCGCAATTGCTGCAGTTCCATATAATCCTGCAGGTACCGCACTTCTTTTTCAATGGCCACTTTGCCTTCGTTCATTTCATAGAGCTGGTAGCGGAGCATATCCGAAAATTTATGGAGGGCCTCCCGGGCCTGCGGGTTGTCTTTATGAATAAGAAAATAAACGGCATTGAGCGAATTGAACACGAAATGCGGGTTGATCTGCGATTTCAGGAAATTCAGTTCGGCTTCGGCCTTTTCTTTCGCGGTTTCGGCCATCCGCTGCTGCAGGCGGCCGTAATCGAACATCAGTTTTATCGCCGCGCCCGCGATCACCAGGAAAAAATGCGGGATAATATTGTCGTAGACCCTCCGTTTCCAGTCGGCAGTCCAGTTATACAAAGCGGGATTGTCCAGCCACCGCCCCAGGTAGTTCATTTTCAGGATGCTGCTGCCCAGCACCAGGGTAACCAGGGCAAGGGCAAACCAGACATACTTTTTTTTATAGAGCAGGTAAGGGATCAGCAGGTAATTGGTGATATAGATCATGATGGCCAGGTCGGCTACCTTGATGGCCGTTACGGTAAAGGCTTTTTCCGGGGACGAATAATCCGATTCCCGCAGGAAAAACCAGATCCCGAAGACCAGCATCCAGATAAACAGGTGATGCAGCTTATACTTCAGGAAGAAGGGGGCGTTATGCATAGCTCGAAATAAAAGTACAAATTCCGGGCTGTAAAACGGATTACACGAAAGGGCTGATTATGCTGACAAAGAGAAGGAAACAGGCCGGGCCTATTTCAGCACCAGTTCCGCTTTTACGCGGTAATAGGAGACGTTCCGTTCCGACATATTGGAAAGCAGGCCGTTTACCTTCAAGGTCCAGAGTTTTTTCACTTTGTCGTAACTGGATTGAACGGTGCCTTTGGACAGGACGATATACGCTACCTGGTCGCCTGACCGGAATGAATAAGTGGACTCCACCTCCCCCCTGCCCTTGCTTCCGGGTTCGATATCATAGGTGGTGCTGCGCAGTCTTTTCTCATGAAAGAAGAGGGAGAACATCTGGTCTTTTTGTTCCACCACCACGGTCAGGTCGCCCCTTACCCGGTATACTTTCAACGTGGCCGGGCGGGCTTCAAGGAAATAGTTGTTCATGCTCACCGTATCGGTAATGAATACCGGGCAGCGGCTCAGCACCGTATCCCGGCTGGTCTGTGCCCGTAAACCGGCGGAAACCAGGAAACTGATAAACAGGAATAAATAGCGCATCGCGACCATGTTTAGACGAAAAAATACGAATAATTTATCAATAATAACTGCCGGCGTTGGTTTTGGGGATCGAATGGATGGGCCGGGAAGGTGGTAAGACGGAAAGAAAAAATATCGCTGCATAAACTTTCCTCATCACTGCCATAAAAAAAGAACAAAATTCAACAGGCCTTGTCAGTTCCTTTCCCCGAAAAGCAGGCTCCCGATCCTGACCATGCCGCTTCCTTCTTCGACGGCAATGCGGTAGTCGCTGCTCATGCCCATCGACAAAATTGACGGCGCCGCGAAATCAGGAAGGTATTCATCGTAAAGCCGTTTCAGCCGCCTGAATTCTTCTCGAACCGTTTGCAGGTCTCCGGTTAAACTGGCCATACCCATCAGTCCGCTAACCCGCACATTTGCCGGCTTTTCAGTTTTAACCCGGTTCATTATTTCCGCGAGCCCGGTTTCATCCAGGCCGAACTTCGTTTCCTCCTGCGCGATATGCACCTGCAGCAGGCAATCGATCACCCGGCCCTGCCGGCCACCCTGTTTGCTGATCTCGTTCAACAGTTTCAGACTGTCAACAGCCTGGATCAGTTGCACAAACGGCGCTATTAACTTTACTTTATTGGTTTGCAGGTGCCCGATAAAGTGCCAGCGGATATCTGCCGGCAGTTGCGACGCCTTTTCCGCCATTTCCTGTACATAGTTTTCGCCGAAATCGCGTTGCCCCAGCTCATACAGGGCCTGAATATCTGCTACCGGTTTTGTTTTGGAAACGGCGACAAGGGTGATCCTGTTCCGGTCGAGTTCGGATTTGATTTCAAAATATGCTTCCGTGTTGACAGGCATGGGGGAATTTTGGAAAGTGCAATTTGGAAATTGGGATATTTCTTTCAGTTCGGCGAGTCGTTAATGGATTTTTATTGCCCTCATGATACAGAACCATGCATTAGCTAATTATTAAAACTGCAGGAAATTTTACCTATTAAACAAATTTCCCAATTCCGAAATTCCAAAATTCTACTTTAATATGCTTCTGC
>CAYNSL010000067.1:0-13945 GCA_964399755.1 uncultured Chitinophaga sp.
TCCATTTTCCAGATACTGCTGCCGCCGTCGCGGTTGTGGGTCGTTACCTGGAAACTGACCGTGCCGCTCCATTTGGCTTCGGCCGGGCCGGATTTTTTTTCAGGCTGATGACTTCCGGACAGCGCCGGCAATAACAAGGGTAATATGAAAAGTTTATTCATATCGACAATCATTCAGCGTGCCGGTTCTGTACCTGCTTCCACACTGCGCTGCCAGGACCAGAGAATATAAAAAGGCCTGGAATAATAGGTGGAATTCCGAAAAACAGATGGTTGATACAAGCTGACGGGATTTAATTATTAAATAGACTTTTTACAGAAGGGCGCGGAAACAGGTGTTGATGCGTAAAAGGGTAAAGCCAGTTGAGCAAAAATCCTTTTTGATAGAAAATTTCCGCGATCTGATATGGAACAGCAGCAGACCGTCTATGAAAATTAATCTATTTTTTATACCGGAAAAATTAATTGTTCCGGATTGGGCTTCCGCGATTACTGTGAAAAAAATGCTTACGGGGAAAGTTCCTGCGGGATTAAAAAGAAGCTTCGTCAAAAATCCAGAGCAGTACGGGTTTGTCCGTATGATTCAGCAGGGATTTCAATCGCTGCAGGAAGGAAGGAGACACGGTGGGACAACCATTGCTCTGGCATATTTCTTCGGATGTTTCGGAGTCGGGAACGCAGGCGTGAGCATGCAGCACCACGGTTCTTTCATACGCGTTATTGTTGCTGCTGTCGAGCCCGTGTAGTTTATAGGAATACCCGAATTTACCCGTATAGGGCGTGCCGATCTTATATCTTCCCAGCGAGGTACAGCCGCTTCCCACCTCATTGCTGTATTTTCTTCCTTCGAGCCAGTATTCAAAGCAATTGCCGTGGGCCACCAGCGAGGCGGCCGTCACGGAATCATTTTTCAGGTCATAGATAAAAAAGCGGTTTTGTCCGGACGGGAGGCTCATGTCGATCAGGAAACAGGTTTTTTCATTCAGTCCTTTTTTCTTCGTAAACGAACGGGCCGCTTCCGCTTTCCTGCGCAGGTTGCCGGCGGTTTTGGAAGGAGTGGGGGAAGAAATTTTTATTGTACGCGTACCGGCAACCGGAATACGGTCGCGGACACTGAACCAGGAAAGGGTGATGCCGGTAAGGGCGGTCAGGATTAGAAAACGGGCCATCTTCATAAAACAGCGGTATGGGTACAGGTGAAGATGTGGAATGCTATGGAATCCATACCGGCATCCCGGAAAAAAAGTTAAGGAAATCCCAATGCTAAAAACGCCAGCCCAGGTATAACTGAACCACGTTGTTCTTTACGTCCACCTTGGGAATGAAATTGGGCCCGCCGCCGCCCTGGTTTACGTTGTTCAGCCCGGCGTTTACGCGTCCGCCGATAAAAAAACCGAGCACGGGAGATACTTCGATGCCACCGGCGATGCCGTAATCAAACCGGTTGAAATAGCTGAACAGGCTGCCGCCGCCGCCTCCGCTGCTGTCCACTTTTGCATTGAGCAGGAAAGCCAGTTGTCCGCCGGCATGTATTTGCAGCTTTTTGGTAAAATTAACGGTGATGAGCTGGGGCAGGAGCAGGTAATCGAGGTTCACCTTCCCTGTATTGGTATTGGAGGTATAGTTATAACCCTGCCGCGACAGGATGATCTCCGAGCGGAATCCCAGTATTTTTTTGGGTTTGGGTGAAATATACCCGCCGATCATATAACCGGTATAGTTACTGGCTTTGATACCCGCCGCGCTGCTCAGTTTGGCAAAGTTGATGCCTCCCTTTACGGCAAAGCTCAGTCCGAACTGGGCGCCGGCAGCCGTGACGCATAAAATGAAAATAACGGGAACCAACAACGCTTTTTTCATGGAATCTGTATTAACGGGTGACCAGTCCGCGTTCCATATACGGATCCGCGGCTTATGATGTTAGCTCGCTAACGGATACTTTTTCATTCATCATCTCCCGCACGGCATCAGCGATGGCGGCCGCGTCGTACCCGCATTCACGGTGCAGTTCTTTGGGGGTGCCGTGTTCCACCAGCCGGTCGGGAATCCCGAGTATCATTACTTCGGCATGGTAGCGGTGTTCATTCATGAATTCAAGTATCGCAGACCCGATCCCGCCTTTGACGGTGCCGTCTTCCACCGTGATGATCTTATGATACTGGCTGAATACTTCATGCAGCAACGCTTCGTCAAGGGGTTTGGCGAACCGCATGTCGTAATGCGCGGGGTTGATGCCCTCGTTTTTCACTTCGCGGATGGCGGCGGCGGCGAAATTGCCGGGATGACCGAATGAAAGGATTGCGATATCTTTTCCGTCTTTCAGTTTACGGCCGGTGCCGATCTTTATTTCCTTCATCTCCGTTCTCCATTCCGGCATCACACCCTCCCCCCTGGGATAGCGGATCACGAAAGGGCGGTCGGTGCTGTCCAGCTGGGCGGTGTACATCAGGTTGCGCAATTCGCTTTCATTCATCGGGGCGCTCACGATCATATGGGGAATGCAGCGCATATAGGGAATATCATAGCATCCGTGGTGCGTGGGGCCGTCATCACCCACCAGTCCCGCGCGGTCGAGACAAAAGATCACCGGCAGTTTCTGGATCGCCACGTCATGCACCACCTGGTCGTATGCCCTTTGCATAAAGGAGGAATAAATATTGCAGAACACTTTCATGCCCTGGGTGGCCATCCCGGCGCTGACCGTTACCGCGTGCTGTTCGGCGATCCCTACATCCATAGCCCGGCCGGGCATTTTCTCCATCATGAATTTCAGGGAGCTTCCCGAAGGCATGGCGGGGGTGACGCCGAATATCTTTTCATTTTTTTCAGCCAGCTCGATAATGGTATGCCCGAATACATCCTGGTATTTGGGCGGCTGGGGCAGGTCGAATTTCTTTTTTTGGATCTCGCCGGTGATCTTGTCGAATAATCCCGGCGCATGCCATTTGGTCTGGTCTTTTTCCGCCAGGGCGTATCCTTTTCCCTTGGTGGTGATGATGTGCAGGATCTTGGGACCCGGTATACTGCGAAGGTCTTTCAGGGTATCCACCAGTTTGGCTACATTATGTCCGTCGATGGGACCGAAATAGCGAAGCTTGAGCGCTTCAAATAAATTGGCGCTGCTGCTCACCATGCCTTTCATTCCTTCGGCCAGTTTATGCGCCATGGCGCGGGTGAACCGCTTGCCCACGGGCAGTTTGCCCAGCAGTTTCCATACATCGTCCTTTACTTTATTGTAAGTCGGGGATGTGGTGATATCGGTCAGGTATTCTTTCAGCGCACCCACGTTGGGATCGATACCCATGCAGTTGTCGTTGAGGATGATCAGCATGTCGGTATCGGCCACGCCCGCGTGGTTCATGCCTTCGAAGGCCAGTCCCGCGGTCATGGCCCCGTCGCCGATCACGGCCACTACTTTACGGTCTTTTTCGCCCTTGTATTTGGCCGCTATGGCCATACCCAGCGCCGCGGATATGGAAGTGGAAGAATGCCCCACCCCGAAAGTGTCGTATTCGCTTTCACTGCGTTTGGGAAAACCGCTGAGGCCCCTGTATTTCCTGTTGCTGGGAAATACATCGCGGCGCCCGGTAAGTATCTTGTGCCCGTATGCCTGGTGCCCCACGTCCCAAACCAATTGGTCGTAAGGCGTATTGTACACATAATGCAGGGCCGTGGTCAGTTCCACCACGCCGAGGCTGGCCCCGAAATGACCACCGTGTACGCTTACCACGTCGATGATATACTGGCGCAGCTCATCACATACCTGGTGAAGTTTTTCACGGGGTAATTTTTTGAGGTCGGCGGGAGAATCGATCGTTTGCAGCAACGGTCCCGGTGTTATTTCCATGCAACGGTTTTATGCGGTGTAAAATTACAGGTTTCCGGCCGATAGCCCCTGCCGGCCTTTTTTACAAAAGATTGTGAAACGCGTATCCGGGGAGAAAGTTCTGTAAAACAAGGGGTATGGCGAAATAAGTTTAGGTCCCGGCCCCATTTGTAAAACTAATTGGCCACTGGTATATTTACAGGGCGGCCAAGCCCGTCATTTGGTTAGCTTTGATCTTTCTATGCCTATCGACAATAAATGGACAAGGTACTGGGTATTCCAGGCGATCGGTTGGGGCAGTTTCGCCCTGATCAATACCTTTTTTGCCTTTTCATTTGATAAGCTGGACCTGAACTTTTTCTACCGGTTGATCATCTTCCTGTTCCTGGGTATTGTGATTTCTCATATCATGCGGGAGATCGTTGTACGGCTGGGTATCCTGCAAAAGAACCTGAAAAGACAGGTCGTCGTATTCCTCACGATTACCCTGGTGCTGGCCCTGGTTACCTCTTACCTGCGGCTGGAAGCCGTGAACCGCTTCGACCTGCTGAGCAAGGATGAAAAAGACCTGCTGGCCAGGCCCGACGTGCAGTACTGGGTCAGCAAGCTGGTACTGGTGCTGAGCAGCGGTTTTTCTTTCTTTATCCTGTTCTTTATCTGGAACCTGATCTACTTCATGTATCACTACGTGACCAAGAGCCGCAAACAGCAACTGGATACATTACGGCTGGAATCGCTGGTCAAGGAACTGGAACTGCAAACGATCAAAGCCCATATCAACCCTCATTTTATTTTCAATTCGCTCAACAGCATCCGCGCGCTGGTGGATGAAAACCCCCAACGCGCCCGAAGGGCCGTAACCGAGCTGAGCAATATCCTGCGCAGCAGCATGCAGGCCGAAAAAATGGAAACGGTAACGCTGGAAAAGGAATTGAATATCGTCAAGGATTACCTGGCCCTCGAGAACATGCGCTTCGAGGACCGCCTGAAGATCGAATACAGCATCGAAGAAGATACGCTCGACCAGCCCGTGCCGCCGATGATGCTGCAGACCCTGGTGGAAAATGCGATCAAACACGGTATCAGCAAGCAGATCAACGGCGGGGTGGTGAAAGTGATCTCGGATTTTAAAGGGGATTACCACGAACTGGTTGTCCAGAATACCGGGCAGCTCAACGGGAAGATGAGACAGGAAGGCTTTGGCATTCCCAGCACCACCAACCGGTTGAATTTATTATACGGCGACAAAGCGAGTTTTGAGATCAGGCAGATCAACGGCTCGCTGGTGGAAGCCCGGGTACTGATACCGGTGAACCCGGTGATATGACGCCCATACGGTTTTAAGTTTTTTGTTGGTTTTGTTTCACAATCTTTATAACCATCCTGCGCGGGCAGTCCCGCAGGGAATTATTAAATACTACACATGAGAGCGATCATTATCGATGACGAGCGCCTGGCGCGGACGGAACTGAAAAAGCTGCTGCAGGATTATCCCGAAGTGGAAGTGGTGGATGAAGCGGCCAACGCGGAAGAAGGCGTGGCCAAGATCGAAAGCCAGCACCCCGACCTGGTCTTTCTCGATATCCAGATGCCGGGACGCACCGGATTTGATATGCTCTCCCAACTGGAAAAATCACCCCAGGTGATCTTTACCACCGCTTACGACGAATTCGCCCTGAAAGCCTTTGAAGTAAATGCGCTGGATTACCTGCTGAAACCCATCGAACCCAAACGGCTCGCGGATGCAATTCAGAAACTGAACGCCGCGGAAATCCGGGAGCCGCGCACAGAAGTGGCCGGTACCAATAACAGCCTGCTCACTGAGTCGGACCAGGTATTTGTAAAAGACGGGGAGCGCTGCTGGTTTGTCAAACTCAGCGATATCCGTTTGTTTGAAAGCGTGGGCAATTATGCGAAAGTATTTTTCGGACCCAACAAACCCCTGATCCTGAAATCGCTGAACGCGCTGGAGGAAAGACTGGATGAAAAGACTTTTTTCCGCGCCAACCGTAAACATATTGTTAATCTGCGGATGATCGAAAAGATCGAACCCTATTTTAACGGCGGACTTTTACTGGAGCTGAAAGGTGGCGAGAAAATTGAAGTAAGCAGGAGGCAGACGGTGAAGTTTAAGGAGATGATGAGCCTGTAAAAGTGAGTCGGGAGTTAGGAGTTCGAAGTCAGGAGCCTGCCTGCCGGCAGGTTGGGGAACTCAGGTCATGGATGATGTAAAATAACCAGTAATCATAATGAAGAAATTTTTCCTGCTGGGGTTGTTGATCTCAACAACCTCTTTTTTATGGGCGCAGAAAACGGATGATATCATCAGTGTAAAAGAAGTGCAGCGCATCGAAAGCGTCCTGGCTTCGGATGCGATGCGGGGCCGCAAAGTGTTTACGCCCGATATCGACCGCGCCGCCGATTTTATCGCCGCCGAGTTCAAGTCGGCCGGGCTGCAGACCTGGAACAACAACGGATCCTACCGCCAGGAATTTTCGCTGGTGCGTCCCCGTTTTATCAGCGCCTCCGCGGTATTCGACGGCGCCTCCATCGAACAGAAAAAGATCATCGTCATCACCTGCCAGCCACAACTGAAGATCGACCCGCAATCGGGATATGAAAAAGCATTTATTAAATCCGGGTCCAACCTGCAGACCGAAGCCCGGAAATTGATGCGGGCCAATAAAAACATGCTGGTGCTGGTAGACACATCTTTTGTCAACAGCTTTGGGAACCTGGCCCGTCTGAAATCGACCCTCTTTAAAACCCCTGCCAGCGTGGTCTTTGTGCTGTCGGCCACCGACCCCGCCACTTATTCCATCGAAGCCACGCACGAGATCACCGAACAGAAAATGGCCAATGTAGTGGGGGTGCTTCCCGGGAAAAGCAGGAAGGAGGAATATGTTGTTTTTTCCGGTCACTACGACCACCTGGGGGTGGGGCGCCCGGTTGACGGCGACTCTATTTATAACGGCGCCAACGATGACGCCGCCGGCACCACGGCCGTGATCCTGCTGGCAAAATATTTCAGGGAATTAAAGAACAATGAACGGACCATTGTCTTCGCCGCCTTTACCGCCGAGGAAACAGGCGGTTTTGGTTCCCAGTATTTTTCCCGGCAGTTCGACGCCGACAAAGTGATGGCCATGTTCAATATCGAAATGATCGGCACCGAAAGCAAATGGGGAAAGAATTCGGCCTATATCACCGGGTATGATAAGACCGATATGGGCGATATCCTTGCCAGGGACCTGAAAGGAACTGCATTCACTTTCTATCCCGATCCCTACCCGGCGCAGCAGCTTTTTTATCGCTCCGATAACGCCACGCTGGCCAGGCTGGGCGTTCCGGCCCACACGATCTCTACCTCCAAGATGGACAGCGAACCCAATTACCACCGCGTGAGCGACCAGGTGGAAACGCTGGACCTCGATAACATGACCATGATCATCAAAGCCATAGCCCTGAGTTCAAGAAGTATTGTGGCAGGGAAGGAAACCCCATCGAGGGTGAAAGTGGACGAATTGAGATAATGTTAAATGCTAAATTTTAAATGTTAAATGGAATTGTCCGTTCATTTAGCATTTAAAATTTAAAATTCAACATTTAACACCGAATGCACGGCGTCGCTCATCTCCTTAATCAGCGAGGCGTCTTTTTCAATGGCGTTACCCACTACGATCACGTCGGCTCCCGCTTTGCAGTTCAGGTAAGCTTTTTCGGGCTGGATGATGCCGCCGCCAATGATCAGCGGGGCCTCGATCTGGTCGGCCACCGATTTGATCATGCTTTCGGTGATGGGCCGTTTGGCGCCGCTGCCGGCATCCATATAGATCAGTTTCATGCCCAGCATTTCACCGGCCATGGCCGTGCACATGGCGATCTCATTTTTATCGGCGGGCACCGGGGAGGCATTGCTGATATAGGAAACGGTGGTGGGTGCGCCGCCGTCGATCACGATATAACCCGTGGGCATGATCTCCAGCCCGCTTTGTTTTACAAATGGCGCCGATACCACGTGCTGACCGATCAGCAGTTCGGGGTTACGGCCGGAGATCAGCGAGAGATATAATAAAGCATCCGCATATTTGCTGATCTGCGAAGGGCTGCCGGGGAACAGGATCACGGGAATATCGCAGTTCTGCTTGATATGCTGTACGCATTCGTCGAGATGATTGGAAATAACCAGGCTTCCGCCCACGAGGAGGTAGTCCACTTTGGCGGCCACCGACAGTTCCGTCAGCTCATCCAGGATGGCCGGGGTCACCTTATCGGGATCGATCAGTACGGCAAAGGATTTCCTGCCCTGTTTTTTCTTTTGGACCAGTTCGTTGTATATCGCTGACTTCATCCGGTACCGGTTGATTATTGCAAAAATGCAAAAAACTTCCCGTATTGCCCACGGATAAGGGAAATTAGTCGGGCCCCGTTTCATGGGCTTCCGGAAAGCAGTTTCCGCATCCGTAAAGCGTGGTATTGCGCGGCCAATACCATGACGATCATGAAAGAACGGAAGCGGAACAACCGTTATACAAGTTGGTTTTTGGCAAATGCCTTTTCTTTTCCCAATGAAATTTGCAGCACACAACAAGGTACATCAGCCATAAGGCCGCCGGTTTATAAAAAACGGCCTTGCTTACCCCCCGGTTAAACGAAAATCGGGGAACCGGAGCCGAAAAATATTTTTTAGGTCATGCTGCTTTGTTGTAATGCCCGTTGGCAAAGCGTTTCAGCACACAGGAAGAGCGGAACGCCTGTATTATCAGGGGTTTCAGCCGCTCCGAACGTAAAAACCCTTGCTGGATTTGGATTTGAAAAGAATAAACATCGCAGGAGTTTTTTTTACTATACTCGTTTTAATTTTCCAAAAAATTTTTACCAAATAACCGGATCCGGATTGTGCAGAAATCCCACGATCCACGACTGGCTTGCATCACCGCATTTCAAGCCATGCTTTTCCACAGAATGTTAATATCTCTGACTATGAATTACAGATACTTAAAAATATTTTCGTTCTCTCCGTTAACATTTACTTAACCCGAGAAATTCTTTAGTTATGGCTACCAGGACCAAAGCATCCGCCAGGGGCGGGTTACAGTTTTCCCGTCGCTTTACCCGAGACGACGTGAATGTATTCGACATGTTTGAATATGATTACCGTACTTCCATCATCCGCAACCCCGGGGGCGATGTGGTTTTTGAGATGAACAACGTAGAAGTGCCCAAACAATGGAGCCAGATCGCTACTGATATCCTGGCCCAGAAATATTTCCGTAAAGCAGGGGTGCCCCAGCCCGATGGTAGCCTGGGCCGCGAGACTTCGGCCAAGCAGGTAGCACACCGCATGGCCAATTGCTGGAAAGCATGGGGCGAACGCTATCATTATTTTGCTTCCGAAAAAGACGCCCGGGTATTTTATGATGAGCTGGTGTACAGCATCCTCAACCAGATGTGCGTGCCCAACAGCCCGCAGTGGTTCAATACCGGTTTGTTTGAAAGCTACGGCATCACGGGTAAACCCCAGGGCCACTATTACGTGGATCCCGCCGACGGGCAACTGAAAAAATCAACAAACGCATACGAACGACCGCAACCCCACGCCTGTTTTATCCTGAGCGTGGAAGACGACCTCGTCGGTGAAGGCGGTATCATGGATCTCTGGGTTCGCGAGGCGCGGATCTTCAAATACGGTTCGGGTGTGGGCACCAATTTCTCCGGGCTTCGCGGCGAAGGCGAAAAACTCAGCGGCGGCGGCACTTCATCCGGGCTGATGAGCTTTCTGAAGATCGGCGACCGCGCCGCGGGCGCCATCAAATCGGGAGGTACCACCCGCCGCGCGGCCAAAATGGTTTGTCTTGACCTCGACCATCCCGAGATCGTGCAGTTCATCAACTGGAAAGTGGAGGAGGAGAAAAAAGTAGGGGCCCTGATCGCGGCCGGTTATTCTTCCGGCTATGAAGACGAAGCCTACCGCACCGTTAGCGGTCAGAATTCCAATAATTCAATCCGTATCCCCAATTCATTTTTTGAAAAACTGGAAAACGACGAAGACTGGGAACTCAAAGGCCGGATGGATGGAAGGGTGATGAAAAAAATTCCCGCCCGCGAACTCTGGAACCAGATCGCCTATGCCGCCTGGCGCTGCGCCGATCCCGGCACCCAATACGAAACGACGATCAATGAATGGCATACCTGTCCCGAGGGCGGACCGATCCGGGCATCCAATCCCTGCTCGGAATACATGTTCCTCGACAATACCGCCTGTAACCTGGCCTCTTCCAACCTGATGAAATTCTTCGACACGGAGAAAAACATTTTTGATGTGGAGGGTTACGAATACAATTGCCGGCTCTGGACCGTCGTGCTCGAGATCTCCGTGCTGATGGCGCAGTTCCCTTCCAAAGAAGTGGCGCAACTGAGCTATGAATACCGCACCCTCGGTCTCGGTTATGCCAACCTGGGCACGATGCTCATGGTGAGCGGCATTCCCTACGACAGCGAGGAAGCGCGCGGGATCGCCGGCGCCCTTACCGCGATCATGACCGGTATTGCCTACAAGACTTCGGCCGAAATGGCCAGGGCCCTGGGCGCGTTCCCCCGTTATGAAGAAAACCGGGAACACATGCTGCGCGTCATGCGCAACCACCGCCTTGCAGCCTATGATGCCGATGAATATGAAGGGCTGAGCCTGAAACCCCAGGGCATCCATGCAAAATATTGCCCCGATTATTTACTAAAAGCAGCCTGCAAAGCCTGGGACGATGCAGTGGAACTGGGAGAAAAATACGGCTACCGCAACGCGCAGGCCACCGTGATCGCTCCCACCGGCACCATCGGGCTGGTGATGGACTGCGATACTACCGGGGTGGAACCCGATTTCGCGCTGGTGAAATTCAAAAAATTATCCGGCGGCGGTTATTTCAAGATCATCAACCAATCCGTTCCCGCCGCGCTGCGCAACCTCGGGTATTCGGAAAAAGAAACGGATGCCATCATCAAATACGCAGTGGGCACCGCCTCCTTTGCAGGGGCGCCGTTTATCAACCACCAGAGCCTGAGCGAAAAAGGTTTTATCGCCGAAGAGATCAAAAGACTGGATGCCGCCGCGGCCACGGCTTTTGAGATTGGTTTTATCTTCAATAAGTACACCCTCGGGGAAGAATGCCTGCAACGCCTCGGCTTCACCCCCGAACAATACAACGATCCCGAATGGAGCCTCCTCGAAGCCCTGGGCTTTACCGACGAGCAGATCGAAGCCGCCAACGATTATGTATGCGGCACCATGATGCTCGAAGATGCGCCGGGACTGAAAGAAGAACACCTGCCCGTTTTTGACTGTGCCAACAAATGCGGAAAAAAAGGCCAGCGCTTTATCCACGCGCATGGACATATCCGTATGATGGGAGCCGTGCAACCCTTTATCAGCGGCGCCATATCCAAGACCATCAACCTGCCCCATGAAGCGAAAGTGGAAGAGATCGCCGATGCTTATTACCTGAGCTGGAAACTGGGGCTGAAGGCGAATGCGCTTTACCGCGACGGTTCCAAACTTTCGCAACCGCTGAGCAACAAGAGCGACAAGAAGAAAAAACCGGAAGCCGGAAGCCAGCAGCCCGAAGAGCAATCCGCCACTGCCGAAGCCAGCGCGGCCATGCAGGCATCGGTTGACGTGGGCTCAAATATCGTTGACCTCGGTAAACTGACCGTTGATGAACTGCTGGAAGAAGTGCAAAAAAGGGTGATGGCATCCTCCGACACCAAGCTCAAACGCAAACTGGCCAGCATCGTGGAGCGCCGGGCCCTGCCGGCCAAGCGCCGCGGCTTTACACAAAAAGCCAAGATCAACGGCCAGGCCATTTTCCTGCGCACCGGTGAATACGGTGACGGCACCCTGGGCGAGATCTTTATCGATATGGCCAAGGAAGGGGCTACCATGCGCAGCATGATGAACTGTTTCGCGATCTCCATTTCGATCGGCCTGCAGTATGGCGTGCCCCTGGAGGAATTCGTCGATAAGTTCGCCTTCACCCGTTTCGACCCTTCCGGTTTCGTGGAGCACCCGAATATCAAGTCCACCACGTCCATCGTTGACTTTATCTTCCGCGTACTGGGGTATGAATACCTGGGACGCACCGACCTCGTGCACGTACTCGATAAACCCGAAGTGATGAATACCGGCGCCGACGAATGGGATGAAGTGCCTTCCAACCCGCTGGAATACGCCGAGCCTGAATTGTCGAGCGTGCGTGTAACGCCCTCCTCCGGCAGCATCTCCCCGCAACCGGTGAAGAACCAGCGGACGGCTAATCCGGTAAAGGCTGAAACGGGACTGGACGCGCTGAACGCGGCTTCGAGAAGCATGCAGAGCGATGCACCGGCCTGCAATGTCTGCGGACATATCATGATGCGCAGCGGCACCTGTTACAAATGCCTGAACTGCGGCAACCAGGGCGGTTGCAGCTAACAAAGAAAAGGACGACCCTGAATTGTCCGGATTCTTCCCGACGCTGAAGGGCAAGGAAAAACCAAATAAGAGAGTACCCATTAATGCTGCATCCCGGCGAATGCCGGGATGTTCTTTGTACGACGAGTCTCCCGCAGGGGACTCGTCGTACTTGGGGGAGGGAGGAGTTACTTTGAGGGACCCGTCGGCGATCGGAAGATGTTTTCCTCGTGTTTCTCCGGGAAAAATCCCGATTTCAGTGTTGTTTTTCACCGGGCAAAAGCATGCTGTCAAAGTAGTTTCGGGAATGGCAGTTCACAGGCTGGTTACCAAAGCAGGTATCTATTTTATCACTTTCACTAATTATCAATGGCGTCCATTGATAAAAATTACAGACGCCTTTGACCTCGTATATAAATGGTTCGATATTCTCAGGGAGAAGGGACATTGTATCAATGCCTACGTCGTCATGCCGAATCATCTTCACCTGATCCTGTTTTATGCAGGCGGGAGGCAATCCCTGAATACGATCGTAGGTAATGGGAAGCGATTTATAGCCTATGAAATTATCAACAGATTAAAGGCATTGGAGGAAAGCAGTCTTTTAAAGACATTAAACCGGGCAGTTCGGGATAAGGACATGAAACGTGGTAAGAAACACGAGGTATGGACGGATTCATTTGATGTTAAAGAATGCAGAACGGAAAACTTTATCATGCAAAAACTGATTTATATTCATGCCAATCCCTGCAAGGGCAAATGGAACCTTGCCAAAACTGTTATAGATTACCCGCACAGTTCCGCATCTTTTTATATTTCCCGTCAGCATTCGGTATATGCGGTGAAAGATTATAGGGAATTCCTGAATAGGGAAGCTGCAGATTAGTACCCACGAGTCCCCTTCGGGAGACTCGTGGGGGAAGGGATTCCTGAATAGGGAAGCTGCAGATTAGTACCCACGAGTCCCCTTCGGGAGACTCGTGGGGGAAGGGATTCCTGAATAGGGAAGCTGCAGATTAGTACCCACGAGTCCCCTTCGGGAGACTCGTGGGGGAAGGGAATTAGTGATATTGAATCCGTCCTGTTGCATCAGGTCGAGGTCTTTCAGGATTTCTTCCCGGATAACATAATCCATTCCTTTTTTCTCCAGTAATTTTCTAAGATCGCTGTGGTTGGTGGTATGGTAAGCAATTTCGTGTCCGTGCGCAGCAATCAGGTGTAGTCTTTGTTTTTGTTCGGGACTGAGGGTATGGTATTTGCTAATGTAAAAAGTGGCTTTGATGCCCAGGGAATCCAGTAGCGGAAGATGATCATACCAGTTATCAACCGAAGCATCATCGAAAGTAAGCGCGACGGAACCATGGGGTAACAACCCTTTTGGCACATCCTGGCGGCAGCCGGCTATTATTATTCCGATGAGCACGGCCAGGACGAAGCCATGTACATATTTTTTCATGATCAAACTATGTAATTTGTAAAGACGGCAAGGTGGGAAAAACCCGGATCCGGTTGCCGGTAATTCGATAAATATCAAAAATATTTTTTAATCCGGAACAATAGATACCCGGAATTTTCGGGAAAGCGGTTATGTTAAGGCCCTCCAATAGGGGTGTCAATCCGACCCGAAAACATTATTGACCGCCCCCTCCAGCATGGGGTATTTTTCGATCACGAAAT
>CAYNSL010000067.1:14045-16398 GCA_964399755.1 uncultured Chitinophaga sp.
CCGAAAACATTATTGACCGCCCCCTCCAGCATGGGGTATTTTTCGATCACGAAATTTTTAATCGTGGCGATGACCTGTTTCGCCTGCTCATCCGTAAGACCCGCTTCGGCCCTGAGGCGGTTGATTAATTCCTCCATGTTATACGTTTAAGGATTGAAATTAAGTAAAGTGAAGCAGATGATAATGGGACATGAATTGGTTCATAGCTCACAGTCCGCAGCTCACAGCCCGCAGCCTTTGTTCAAATTCAATGAAGTCAGGAAACTCCCATTTCGGAAACGCCTGCCTGTTACAGCTAAGCCACTTTCAGCAAACTAAGCTTGCTCTTATCGAATTTCCGTTTGGCATATTCGAGGTCAAGGGTAAACTGCGTTTCCCGGGAGGAGGGCAGTTCGTACATGGCGTCGGTGAGAATGCCTTCGCAGATACTGCGCAGGCCGCGCGCGCCCAGTTTATATTCCATGGCTTTTTCGACCATAAAATCAAGGACCTCTTCTTCAATCGTGAGCTGGATACCCTCCAGTTCAAATAATTTCTTGTATTGTTTTACAAGGGCGTTCTTCGGTTCAGTAAGGATGGCCCTTAAGGTAGCCGCGTCCAGCGGATCGAGATGGGTAACCACAGGTAAACGGCCCAGCAGCTCGGGGATCAGCCCGAAACTTTTCAGGTCGGTGGCGTTCACATAACGAAGCAGGTTTTTCTTCATGCTTTCCTGCAATTCTTTGTCAACGTTAAACCCGATGGTATTGGTCTGCACCCGGCGCGCGATGATCTTGTCGATACCGTCGAAGGCCCCGCCGCAGATGAAGAGGATATTCTGGGTGTTGATCTTAATCAGTTTCTGTTCGGGGTGTTTGCGCCCGCCCTGCGGGGGCACCAGCACATCTGTTCCTTCCAAAAGTTTGAGCATACCCTGCTGCACGCCTTCACCGCTCACATCGCGGGTGATGGAAGGGTTATCGCCCTTGCGCGCGATCTTATCGATCTCGTCGATATAAACGATACCCCTTTCCGCTGCGGCCACATCATAATTGCATACCTGCAGCAGGCGGGTGAGGATGCTCTCCACGTCTTCGCCCACATATCCGGCTTCGGTGAAAACGGTGGCATCCACAATGGCAAAGGGAACATTCAGCATGCGGGCGATACTTTTGGCCAGCAGGGTCTTGCCCGTACCGGTTTCGCCCACCATGATGATATTGCTCTTTTCGATCTCAACGTCGTTGTTGTTGTTGTCGCCTGTTTTCTGCTGTAAACGCTTGTAGTGATTATACACGGCGACGGCCAGCACTTTCTTGGCCTCATCCTGGCCGATGGCATATTCATCCAGGAATTTTTTGATCTCGACCGGCTTCTTTACCGTGAGCTTGAAAGCGGAACTGCCCCGGTCTTCCTTTACCGTCAGTTCCTGGTCGATGATCTCCCGCGCATGCTCCACGCAGTTCTCGCAGATATGGCCTTCCTGTCCCGCGATCAGGATCTTTACCTCATCACGGCTGCGGCCGCAGAATGAACAGTGCAGGGGGTTTTTTGCCATTTTCTTGTTACGGTATAACGATTTAAAAACGAATCAGTAACATGCAAAATTATAAAACCGCCCGGGATAGGCGGTTTTTATTTCCTTTTCTTTTATAAATGCCTGGCCTGTAGCCGGTTAGAGCTTGTCAACCTGTTTGTCAACAATGCCATATTCTATAGCCTCCGCGGCATTCATCCAGTAGTCGCGGTCGAAATCCTTCATGATCTGTTCCACCGTTTTCCCGCAGTTTTGGGCCAGGATCTTCGCCCCGATCTCCTTTACTTTCCGGGTTTGTTCGGCCTGGATCTCCAGGTCCGAGCTCACGCCCTGTATATAACCCCCGATCGAAGGCTGATGGATCATCACTTCCCCGTGGGGGTAGATATACCGTTTCCCTTTCACGCCGCCGCTCAGCAGGATGCTGCCCATCGAAGCGGCCAGTCCCATACAGATCGTGCTCACCGGGCTCGAGATCATCTGCATCGTATCGTATATCACCATGCCGCTGGTGACCACGCCGCCCGGGCTGTTGATATAGAATTTGATTTCCTTGCCGGGATCGTCGGCTTCGAGCAGCAATAATTTGCTCACCACGTCTTTGGCGCTTTTATCGTCCACAACGCCCCAGAGGTAGACGGCCCTTTTTTCAAAGAAATATTTTTCAAGTTTTTTGTTGAACATACCCAGGTCGCTCTTGGGTTGTTCTTCTTTCTCTTCGTCGTCCATCCGGTGTTCGTTGAATAAAAATTGGTTACGATACATATGGTCTGTTTTCTATTTTTTATTTTTAAAGGGATTTCGGTCTTTGCCCTTCGTCCTTTCATTTTCAAAACA
>CAYNSL010000067.1:16498-18715 GCA_964399755.1 uncultured Chitinophaga sp.
ATTTCCACCTTACTCTTTCTTCATTTTCCTGGGATTCGTCAGCAGCACTTCATCCACCAGCCCGTATTCCTTGGCTTCGGCCGCCGTCATCCAGTTGTCGCGGTCGAAATCCTTCCCGATCTGCTCGATGGATTTGCCGGTATGGTTGCTCACCACTTCGTACAGTTCTTTTTTCAGCTTGCGGATCTCGTTTACCGTGATCTCGATATCGCTGGCCTGCCCGCCGATGGCCCCGCTGGGCTGGTGCATCATGATGCGGGAGTGTTTCAGCGCCGCGCGCTTGCCATGGGTGCCGGCGCCGAGCAGCACGCAGGCCATCGAAGCGGCCACGCCGATACAGATCGTGGCGATATCGGGTGAAACGTATTGCATGGTGTCATACACACCCAGGCCGGAATACACGCTTCCGCCGGGACTGTTGATGTACATGTTGATGTCGCGGGAACGGTCGGTGGAGTCCAGGAACAGCAACTGGGCCGTAACGATATTGGCGATCTCGTCGTTGATCGGGTAGCCGAGGAAGATGATGCGGTCCATCATCAGGCGGCTGTATACGTCCATCACCGCCACGTTCAGCGAGCGTTCCTCGATGATGTTTGGTGTCATCGCTTTTACCAGCTGCGAAGCATAACCGTTCAGGGTGTTACTGGAGATCCCGCGGTGTTTGACCGCGTATTTTTCAAATTCAGAATTGAAACTCATGCATCAATGTTTAATTAGTATGTAATTGACTTGCAACCCATCAAATATCCGTCCAAATGCCGGTTTTACAAAATTGGTGACAAGTTGACGTGATTGTTAAGTATATAAGTTGATAAGTAAATAAGTATATAGGTAAATAAGTAAAAAAGGCTGACGGGATACCCTGTCAACCTTTCAACTTATCAACTTTTTAGCTTATCAACCCTCAATGATGGTGGTGCTGGTGTTCTTCCACCATTTTGGTGAATTCTTCCACGCTGATGGCCTGGTCAACGGGGTTTACCTGCCCGGCGGCCCATTCAAAAATCTTCTGGGTCTGGATACGGGTGTAGGAATCTTCCACGTATTTTTTATCCTTCATCATCTTTTCAATATAATCATGCACCCAGGGCTGGTCATCGCTGAGCTGGGCATTTCCCATATAGCTGAAGAGCTGCTGTTTGGCAAAGTTCCGGATCTCTTCGGGGCCAACCTGGATGGCGTTATCATTCACGATCTTGTCGGAGATCAGCGTCCATTTAAGCTGGCTGAGGAAGCGGGGGAATTCGTGTTCCACTTCTTCGTCGGTCTTGGGCGTTTCGCCCTGCGTCTTTAACCATTTCTTCAAAAATCCTTCGGGGAAATTGATGGAAGTATGGTCCACCAGCCGGTGAAATACCTGGTCGTGGATCTGGTTCCGGGCCTGGCCGTTCCAGTAGGCCTGGATTTCCTCTTTGATCTTTTGGCGGAAATCCGTTTCCGTTTTCACTTCCTGCCCGGGGTATAGCTGGTTAAAGAATTCCTCGTTCAGCTCTCTTTTTTCGAGGAGACCGATCTTCGTGATCTCAATTTTAAAATACTTATCGGCTGCCGCGGGGTCTTCTTTGAGTCCCAGGTCGCTGATGATCCATTCCCTTTCCTTGTCATCAAATGCGTTTTTCAGCTGCGCCACCTGCGCGTCGCCGGTTTTTTTACCCATCCAGTTTCCGCGGAAGGTTTCGGAAAAATATTTGACAAGGATGGAATTGTCTTTTTTCCCGGCATCTTCACCGGCGTTGCCATCGGCGTCCGTTTCGGTAAAGCTGAGGTTCAGCACCTGCTCTTCGCTGTTAACAGCCGCTTCGTCTTTCATATTGCCGTATCGATTCTGCAGGCGCGTCACTTCGGCGTCGATCATCTCATCGGTAACGGTTACCACGTAGCGGGTCACCGCTTCTTTGGAAAGATCGGGCAGCCGGAATTCAGGTTTCATCCCGATTTCGAAATGGAAGGTGTAATCCAGCGGGTTGTTCACGTCGAGTTGACGGATATCAGACTCTAACGGTAAAGGTTGCGCGAAAATATCCAGCTTGTCCTGCTGCAGGTAGCCGATCAGTTCGCGGTCGACCGATTTCAGCACTTCGTCGGTGAACAGCGAGGCGCCGTACATTTTTTTAATCAGCCCCGCGGGCACCATTCCTTTGCGGAAGCCGGGGATATTCGCTTTTTTGCTGTATTCTTTCAGCGCCTTTTCAAAGGAAGGCAGGTAATCGGTCT
>CAYNSL010000068.1:0-18465 GCA_964399755.1 uncultured Chitinophaga sp.
TCCCTCTCTCTCCGGCGAGTCCCTTACGGAGACTCGCCGGTAAAGCAAAAATGCAAGTGAGCGAATGCGAACGGCGTGGTAGGGACTTGACGCTCCCCTCCGGGGATCACTGCAAGTAATCCCCCTTTCCCCGGCGAGTCAACAACGGAGACCCGGCGTCGAAATTCCTGTTTCGCTGTTCTACCCGCCATTCGCCGGAGGCGAAAGAATATCTATGCGAAGCAGGATGCTTCGCATAGCTTTTCGGAAAACCGGATCCATTTCTCCATTTTCAAATCACCTGCAAATCCGGCGCATATTCGCCGCGTTTAATACCTTGCCGGTATGAAAGAAACCAATGACAGGAAATGGATCGCCTGGATCCTGCTGGCCACTTCCCTCCTGTTTTTCATACTCGGGTTCATGTACCCCCTGCTCCAGAGCGGTTATGGCCTCGGGCCCATCGTACTAAAAAGGGATTATATTTATCTCGGCAGTTCGTTCCGGTATTTTTTCAGCAAAGGCGAGTATTTCATCGGCTGGCTGCTGCTGTTCTTCACCATCATCTTCCCCGTATTAAAATACCTGTTCCTGCTGGTCACCCTGCTGGGACGCCGCCTGCCGAACCATCCCTTTGTGCACGCAACACTGGAACTCATCAACAAATGGGCCATGCTCGACGTGTTCGTGGTGGCCGTGCTGATCCTGAACCTGAAATTCGATTCGCTGCTCATCATTTCAAAACTGGAAAAAGGCACCACCCTTTTTGCGATCTCCGTTTTGCTGCTGATGGGCTGCTCCTTCGTGACCCGCAAAATCGCCCCGCCTCCGGCCTCCCTAAAATAGTTTTGACCGCGCCTGTTCTTTTCGTAACTTTCAAATGGAAAATCTGCTGACATGAATACCGTTGCCGCCGCGCTGTCCCGTAAAAAAATGCTGCCCATCACAGTATCCCCGGATACTACGGTTATGGAGGCCCTGCAAATCATGTCTGAAAAGAATATCGGATCGCTGATCGTACTTGATGGCGATATTTATAAGGGGATCATCACCGAGAGGGATTATTCACGCAAAATAGTGCTGAAGGGAAAAAGTTCCACCGATACGCGGGTTGCCGAGATCATGAGCACCGACCTGCCTTCGGTAAAACCAACCGACAGCATCGAACACTGCATGGAACTGATGACGGAAAAGAACATCCGGTATATGCCGGTGTTCGACAACAACAAACTCACAGGGATCATTTCGATGAGCGATGTGGTGAAAGAAACCATCCGCGCGCAGAAAGACACGATCAACCACCTGCAGAGTTATATTAACAGCTGACTTACCTGCTCATTAAATACCGCGAAGCCCCGTAAGGCTTCGCTTTTTTTATTTTTCGGGCGGCGACTTTTTTTCTTTTACCACCACGAGTTCCTTCCGGTCCACCTGCATCGGCAACTGCCCGATCTTTACAATCGCTTTCTTGCCCCTTAATTCCATGACCACGCCTACCTGGTGGTTTTTCAGGATCTTCACGCGGTCGCCGGTCTTTACCTCGCCCCCCACTTCCTCGAATTTCGCATCGATTTTCTGCTGCATCCGGCCCGCCAGTTTTTTTTCATTCTTCCGGAATAAAAGGGATTCCATCTGTTTGATCACTTTGCCCTTGTTTTCTTCCTGCCGCCATTCGGCGAGCAACTGTTTCAGTTTTCTCTCCATGTCTTTCAGCCAGGCCATCCTTTCTTCGGCTACCCTGTTTTGTTCTTTCAGTAGTTCCAGCTGCTGGCGGTGCCTTTCCCGGTCCATTACCTGCAGCATTTCCTTTTTCAGTTTTTCGTTTTCTTTCAGCAGGGCCTGCAATTCTTTTTCCTTTTTTCCCAGTTCACGAAGGTCCTGTTCGGTCCGGTTCAGCAATTTGTCCAGCCGGAACTGGTCCTCGTTCACCAGTTGCCGGGCGCGGCTGATCAGCTCCGGGCTGAGCCCGATCCGCTCCGCGATCGAAAAAGTATAGGAACTCCCCGGTTTGCCCACCAGCAATTTATACTGCGGCGCCAGTTGCTGTTCGTCGAATGCCATCGCGCCGTTGACGATCCCCGGCGTTTTGCCGGCCATCAGTTTCAGGTTGAGGTAATGGGTGGTCACCACCCCGATGGCATGTTTTTTCACCAGTTCCTGCAGGATGGCTTCGGCAAAGGCGCCGCCCAGGTTGGGGTCGCTGCCGCTGCCCAGTTCATCAATAAAGAACAGGGTGCGGCCATTGGCATGCTCCAGGAAATATTTCATGTGGAGCAGGTGGCTGCTGTAGGTGCTCAGTTCAAATTCGAGGCTCTGCGTATCGCCGATGTGGATCATCATTTGTTTGAAAATCCCAAAGACCGAAGAAGGGTGCACCGGCACCAGCAAGCCGCTTTGCACCATCAGTTGCAGGAGACCGATGGTCTTCATGGTAACGCTCTTCCCGCCCGCGTTGGGCCCGCTGATCACGAGGATGCGCTGGTGATCGTCCAGCGAAACGGAAACCGGCACTGTGGGTTTCTGCAGGCGACGGTTATATAAATAAAGAAGTGGATGGTATGCATCCACCAGTTGCACCCCGGCTTTTTCGGAGATGAGCGGGAATTCGCCGTTGATCTCGAGCGCCAGCCGGGCCTTCGCCCGGATAAAATCATAGGCACCCGCCAGTTCATACCACTGCGCCAGCAAACCTGAATAGGGCGAAAGGGAGGCCGTGAGCTCTTTTAAAAGCCGGTATACTTCTTTTCTTTCCTCGTTCTCGAGCTCATACACTTCGTTGTTCAGCCCGATGGTTTCCTCGGGTTCCACAAAAGCCGTCTTGCGGCTGTCGCTTTCCCCGTGCAGGATCCCCTTCACGGTTCGTTTCTGCTCGGCGGATACAGCCACCACGCGCCGGCCGTTCATAAAACTTTCTTCGATCTCTGCCAGCCACCCGAGTTTGTTCAGCCGGGCGACGATCTTGTCAAATAACCGGCGGAGTTCCTGCCTTTTCCGGTACAGGTGCTGTCGGATACTTTTTAAAGCGGGGGAAGCATTGTCCATCACCTGCCCGAATTCATCCAGTACATCGCCGATCAGCGCCGCGACCCGTTTTTCATAACGGGTATGGGTAATCGCTTTTGTCAAAGCGGGGTAAGCTGTTTTCCGTTCCGCATCAAACCAGCGGAACAGGCTTTCGGTGTGCTGCGCCAGCCGGCGTAGCTGCGACAGTTCTTCTGCGTTCAGCACGCCGCCCGGAACGGAAAGCAGTTTCAGTTCACGGGTGATATCGGGAAAGGGATCCGCGGGGAAATAAATGCCGTTGGCGATCAACTGCCGGTATTCGTGCGCCTGCCGCAGGGCCGTTTCGATTTGCTCCTGCTCCGTGCCCGCCTGCAGTTCCCTTGCTTTGGTACGGGCAAGGGGCGACTGGGCAAAACCGGCCAGCAGTTCTTTCACTTTGTCGAATTCCAGTTGGTGCGCCGTCGTCTCCGGGTATAATCGCATGCTTCTCCGGTTCTTTTTTATACAAATTGTAAGGGCCGCAAAGTTAGGCGGAATGCAGGTTTCGCGGGTAAGGGGAAATTGGTATAATGAGGTGGGGCCTGAAAACCCGCTGCAGTCGCCGCATAATTTTTTACCTTGCCGGAAATCGATACCCCTGAAACGCAGACTAACCTACATGCGCCTGCTGTGGCTGAAGCATGATCTCCCGGCAGGTCTTTCAGTATTCCTGGTGGCCCTGCCGCTTTGCCTGGGTATTGCACTGGCCTCGGGCGCGCCCCTCTATGCGGGTATTCTTTCCGGAATTATCGGCGGGATGGTCGTATCGCTGATCAGCCGTTCCCCCCTGAGCGTATCGGGCCCTGCCGCCGGGCTTTCCACCGTAGTCGCATCCGCCATTGTGAGTTACGGGGATTACCGGGTCTTCCTGCTTACGGTCATTATCGCCGGTATGTTCCAGGTAGTCCTTGGATTGCTGAAACTGGGCGTGATCGCCAATTATTTTCCATCGGCCGTGATCAAGGGCATGCTGGCCGCGATCGGCATCATGCTGATCGCGAAACAGGTGCCGGTAGCCCTGGGTTACGACCAGCCTGATTTCTGGAGCAGCGGGCTGCTCGGCGTTGTTTCATCAAAAGATCTTGCACGAAATATTCACCAGTTCAATATGCATATTACAAGGGGGGCGCTGATCATTACCGCGGTTTCACTCCTCGTACTGATACTGCTCCAGCAGCCATTTGCCCGACGATGGAAAATGGTCCCCGCCCCGCTGCTCGCCGTGCTGGCAGGGATCGCCGTGAACTATCTTTTCGATATGGCTTCATCGGGATACTCGCTCAAGCACACACAGCTGGTAAATATTCCGGACAATGTGTTCGGCGAAATCAGGTTCCCGGATTTCTCGGGGATATTCCGCTCTTCTGCAATCTGGAAAGACGGGATCATCATCGGGTTGCTCGCCACGCTGGAAACATTGCTATGCGTGGAAGCTATCGATAAACTGGACAAACACAACCGCATCACGCCCGTCAACCGCGAACTGCTGGCGCAGGGTATCGGCAATATGGCCTGTGGTCTGCTGGGCGCCATACCCATGACCGCCGTGATCGTGCGCGGCGCGGCCAACGTGGACGCGGGGGCGCGCTCCCGGTTATCTTCCTTTACGCACGGGTTGTTTTTATTATTATCAGTCCTGTTTATTCCTTTCCTGCTGAATAAAATTCCATATGCCTCGCTGGCGGCCATCCTGATCGTTACGGGGTATAATCTTACCAAACCCAAACTCTACCGGAATATGTGGAGCCTGGGCTGGAAACAATTCCTTCCTTTCCTCCTCACCATCGTCATCATCCTGGGCACCGACCTGCTGATCGGCGTAACAGCCGGGCTCCTGCTTTCCGCCTATTATATCATCCAGAATAATTTCAAGGCGGAATACAGGATTGAAAAAAGAAGGGTGCATGAGACCGAGCTCTTCCATATCAAACTCAACAGCAACGTAACGTTCCTGAACAAAGTAAAACTGAAGGAAGTGCTGGAACAGATTCCGCCTTATTCAATACTCACCATCGACGGCAGCGAATGCAATTTTATCGACTACGATATCCTGGAGATCATCAGCGAGTTTGAAAACAAGGCGCACGACCGGCATATTGAAGTGCACCTGCCGGGAATAGAAAGAGTGAACATCACGGCCATTCACTGAAAACGGTTCCCGCAAAAAACAAAGACAGGAACCGGGATGCTTCCTGCCGCAACGCTGAATGTTAAAGCAATCACAAGCCTTTTCCTGCAGAAACTGAAATATGCAATGACCCGTAAGTACGATGTTGTATGTGCAACTGTTAACAAAAATTCAAAAACCGGCGAATGTCAGTGAACTTACAAACAAATGATACCGGGCCGGGTAATTTGCACGAAATTTAGGCCTTTGCGTAAAATAAGAAATATGAAACCTGCAATCACCGCCCTTGTCGCGGGACTGGGCGCCCTGTTTTCCTGCGCACAGCAATCCGCTTCACCGGTTACCGGCAAACCCGGTATGGCCCCCGGCTCTGTAAAAAGCACCAACAATAATAATATGACTACCGCAGCAAAAACCGACACCGCCACCTTTGCCAACGGGTGTTTCTGGTGTACTGAAGCGATCTTCGAAGAACTGAAGGGCGTACTCAGCGCTACTTCGGGATATTCAGGAGGGCATACCGCCAACCCCAGTTATAAAGAAGTATGTACGGGCGAAACCGGGCATGCCGAATGCCTGCAGATCGTTTATGATCCCGCCGTAATCAGTTTTGATGAACTGCTTGAAGTATTCTGGCAAACGCATGACCCCACCACGCTGAACCGTCAGGGCGCCGACGTGGGCACGCAATACCGCAGCGCGGTATTTTACCATAACGCGGAACAAAAGGAGAAGGCGGAAAAATACAAGGCAGCACTCGACAAAAGCGGCGCCTTTGACCACCCGATCGTTACGGAGATCACGCCTTACAGTAAATTCTACGCCGCCGAAGATTACCACCAGCAGTATTTCGAAAACAACGAGAACAATAATCCCTATTGCCGGATCGTGATCAGGCCCAAACTGGATAAGTTCCGGAAAGTGTTCAAGGATAAATTAAAGCAGTAATGTTTACAGAAGGAAAAACCGGACGCATCAGAAAGAAATAAAAAAAGACGGGATTGCTCCCGTCTTTGCATTTTGTACCATTCGAATCATGCGTTTTGAGGGTTTTGAGTGTTAACGAATGGTTTTCCGGAAATGGAGATTTCACACAGGCATTGGATGGTTTTCAGGTATTGGCGGCATTCAAAGGATCGCTGGATTTTCAGGTACGGATGTCAAACGGGTGTTTTTCATGGACAGCCCCGGTCTTTACATGGCATTGGATTTAATGGTTTATGGGATAAGGTCCTGTTTCTCTTTTATGTCACCCCGGGTACGCTCCCTGAACAGACCGGTCACGGCAGGCATGCCGCGTGACCTGGTATCCGGGAAACAATCACCTACCGCTAAAGGATGGATCGATCCGGGGCGACCGGAAATAACGGGGTCGCCGGGCAACGATGCTGTATTCAGGTTTCCGGGCAATGCGGTATTCCCCGCATGCGCGGTTTGAAAATCCGATACTGAAGTTTGGATTGAACCCGCTGACTGAAGCGGAAGCGACAGGGGGCCAAAAATGCCGGCGAGGCATATACAACGAACGAGGTTCGTTTTCATAGTACGAATTTTTTAAAGGTATTAGGATTATAACCGGTTCGTCAGAGGAAAGAATCAGAAGATTCGGAAGGATTTTAAAGGCGCTTGCTATGACTTCAAACAAAAGCGATGATAAATCTAATAGCTATTTTTTTAAAATGCAAGCACCGCAAGGGTTCCGGCGGACCGGTTTTTTTTATACAACTATGAACCAGTTCTTTGCAGATTGAAATAATTTAAAAAATATTTACCGCGCAACCTTTCTGCCTATCGGAAAAATACGAGATCACGTAGATTCACGGTAATGACTGTTGGCGGGAACATGCGAATCAATTTCAGGGCTGCAGGCGGGTCCTGCGCAGTTCGAGCAGGTTAAGCGCGTTGGGTTCAAAGTCCCTGACACGCGTTTGCACCAGCCGCACGGCTTTATCATACCAGAGCGGTACCACCGGCGCGTCGTCCATCATCAGCTGGTCGGCCTGCTGGTAAAGTTTATACCGGGCCGAATCGTTTGTCTCCGTGATCGCTTTTTCGAAAAGCGCATCGAAAGCCGCGTTTTTATAACGCGTATAATTTGGCGGCGCCGGGTTTTTGGAATAGAATACGGACAGATAGTTTTCAGCATCGGGATAATCGGCTATCCAGCTTCCGCGGAAAAAGGCGGCGGTGGAACTCGCCGTCATGGTCAGCAGCAGCGATTTCTGCACCACTTCCACCTGAACGGGAATACCGGATTCGCCGAGTTGCTTGGCAATAAAATTCGCCATATCGGCATAGATCGCGATGGTAAGCAGTCGTACCGGTGTAAGCCCTTTACCGCCGGGGTAACCGGCTTCCGCCAGCAATTGTTTGCTCCGCGCGGGGTCGTAGTGATAGCCTTTCACCACGGTCGTGTCAAACGATGGCAGACCCATGGGCACAAAACCGGATTCGGCCGGGGTGCCCAGTGAATTACGGAGGTAGAGCACCATCTTCCGCCGGTCGAACCCGTAATTGATGGCCTGCCTGATCTTTTTCAGTCGCAGGGGGGAACGCCTGACCAGGTCATTGGCCGTATCCACCAGGATTCCGAGGTATTCAATATTGAGATAGGGATGCGTTTGCAAAACGATTTTATTTTCCCAGTTTTTACGGAGGGTGCCCTTTTTTGTCAGCACTTCATCCTTGAATGAGGCTTCGATATCATTGATGAACTCGAGCTGGTGCTGCCTGAACAGCAGGAACTCGGTGGCCTTACTGTCGTAAAAGGAAATATGGATGCCGTCGAGGTAAGGCAGCGGAACGCCTTTTTCATCCTTTTCAAAATACCGCGGGTTTTTTTTCAGCACCAGGGCCTGTCCTTCTTCCCAGGCCGCAAACCGGAAGGGTCCCGTGCCCACGGGGTGACGGCGGAAATCCGATCCGTATTTTTCAACCGCTTCGCGGGGCAGTACGGAACAATACTGCATCGACATGATCCCGAGTATCGGGTGGTAAGGGCGCAGCAGTTTCAGCCGGAAGGTGGAATCATCAGGTGCGCTAAAGGGATGGAGGCTGTCCACTTTGCGGTTGAAGATCCAGGAACCGGGACTGGCCAGTACGCGGTCCATGATGCGGGACAAACTGTACACCACATCACCCGCCGTTAATTTTCTTCCCTTTCCCCCGGGGAAAACGGGGTCGTCGTGAAAATACACGTCGGTGCGGAGGTGAAAGGTGAACAGGGTGCGGTCACCGGAGATCTCCCAGCTTTTGGCCAGCGAGGGAACGATATGCAGGCTGTCGTCCACTTCCACCAGGGTGTTGAACAACTGGTGCGCCGCCCACATCGTTGACTGGCTCTTGGCAAAAGCCGGGTCGAGGGTGGCGATCCCGTTGAATTCGTTGTAATGAAAAATATTCGCTTCGCGGTTTTCCTTGCGGTAACAGGAGGCCAGCATCACCGATGCAAACAGTAAGGGAAACGCCGTAGAGCGCAGAGTTTTAACGTTCATCTTGGTTATCAAACCTTAAATTTACAGGATCAAAACATACGACCGTGAAATTCATGCTACGTGTTTTTGCCATCCTTTATTCCGTAAGCGAGTTCTGTTCCTGCGCCACTGCGCAACCCCTGAACCCCAAAAACGATTTTACCCGGCAGGATACCCTGCGCGGCTCCAATACGGCGGAGCGCAGCTGGTGGAACGTGGCGACTTATGCTGTTTATGTGGCGCCCGATTATAAGTCAAAAACCATTTCGGGTTATAACCAGCTGGGATTTGATGTGAAGACCGGCGGTAAAAACAAAAAAATGCAGATCGACCTGCAGCAACCCATGCAGATCGACAGTATCATCTTCCACAACCGGAAACTTACTTCGTTTACACGTAACGGTAATGTATACCTGATCAGTTTCGGCGACTACGCATTCACCGATCCTAAAACCGCGCTCTACCCGAAAAAGCCGGTCGGCCTGTACAGCCTGACGATTTATTTTCACGGCAAACCCCGTGAAGCCAATTATCCGCCCTGGGATGGCGGCTGGATCTGGTCGAAAGACGCCAAAGGCCGGCCCTGGATGACCGTGGCCTGCCAGGGACTGGGCGCCAGCGTCTGGTATCCCTGCAAGGATTACCAGGGCGATGAACCCGACGAGGGCGCCACACTGCGCATAAGGGTACCCGATACCCTTGTGGCCGTCGGCAACGGGCGCCTGGCCGCGGAAGAAGACCTGCATGATGGAAGCAAGCTTTATACCTGGCAGGTAAAGAGTCCTATCAACAATTACAATATTGTACCCTATATCGGCAAATACGTACACTGGTCGGACAGCCTGACCGGCGAAACGGGGAAAAACCTTTCGCTTGATTACTGGGTACTCGACTATAACCTGGAAAAATCAAAATCACAATTCGGGCGCGATGTTAAACCGATGATCAGGGCATTTGAATACTGGTTCGGGCCCTACCCTTTTTACGAAGACGGGTACAAGCTGGTGGAATCCTCCCACCTCGGAATGGAACACCAGAGCGCCACGGCCTATGGTAATCATTACCAGAACGGGTACCTGGGCACCGACCTTTCCGGCAGCGGCTGGGGCATGAAATGGGATTATATCATCGTGCATGAAAGCGGGCACGAATGGTTTGGCAACAATATCACCACTAACGATATCGCCGACATGTGGGTGCACGAGGGATTTACGATGTATTCCGAATCCCTGTTTATTGAATTCCTTTACGGGAAAAAAGCAGGAGAAGAGTACGTGCTGGGGATCCGCAGCAAGATCGACAACGACCGGCCGCTGATCGGCCCCTATGGCGTAAACAAAGAAGGCAGCGGCGATATGTACAACAAAGGCGCGAATATGCTGCACACCATCCGGCAGGTGATCGATGATGATTCGCTGTTCCGGAAAATCCTGCGGGGATTGAATCGTGTATATTATCACCGTACCGTCGATTCGAAAGATGTGGAAGCCTATTTTTCAAAAGAATCGGGAAAGGATCTTTCCGGAATTTTCGATCAGTACCTGCGCACGGTGAAAATACCCGTATTGGAATATAAAGTCAGCGGCGATCAACTCTCCTACCGCTGGAATAATGTGGTGCCCGGTTTTAACATGCCGATCCGGCTGGAGTCGGGCGAATGGCTGCATCCCGGCACCGGGTGGAAAAGCGTTTCGCTCACGGGCGACCCGAAGGAAAAAGGAATCCGGGCCGACAGGAATTTTTATATTACGGTGAAAAAAATAGATTAGTCCCTGCTGCCAACCGGCACCTGACTACAAACGTATAACTCCGGACTAAAGACTAAATTTACCGCATGACCAGTATCCGCCGGCAAAGCATCATTTCCTCCCTGGTGATCTATACCGGTTTTGCCGTCGGCCTGCTGAACACCTATATTTTTACAAGGCAGGGAAATTTTACCGAGTCGGAATACGGGCTTACCACCATCTTTATCGCCATCGCCACCATGATGTCGGCCGTGGCCGCGCTCGCGATGCCCTCTTATATTTTCAAGTTCCATCCCTATTACAATGAACACCTGCCGCCCCGGAAAAATGATATGATCACCTGGGCCCTGCTGGTAAGCCTGGCGGGTTTTCTGCTGGTGATGATCGCGGGCTGGGCGCTCAAGCACCTCGTGATCCGGAAATTCGGCACAAATACGCCGCAGCTGGTGATGTACTATTACTGGATCTTTCCCATGGGACTGGGACTGACAATTTACACGGTACTGGAAGCATGGGCCTGGAGCCTGCACAAATCCGTGGTCACTAATTTTTTCAGGGAAGTGCAGTGGCGGCTCTTTACCACGGTGCTGATCGTGCTGTTCCTGACGGGGGTTATCAGGGATTACGACCTTTTTATCAAACTCTTCGCGTTTACTTACCCGGGGATCGCGGTGGGTTTATTTTGTTACCTCGCGATCACCAAAAAGATCCATTTTACTTTTTCGGTGAGTAAGGTCACCCGCCGCTATTTTAAAAAGATCCTGATGCTCTGCACCTTCGTATACGGCGGCACGCTGGTCTTTACGATCTCGCAGGTATTTGATACCATCGTGATCGCATCGCTGCTGGAGGACGGTTCAGCCAAGGCGGGAATCTTCGGGCTGGCCACCATCATGACCAGTATCATCCAGGCGCCGCAACGCGGTATCATCGCCGCCTCCATCCCGCATCTCTCCAAAGCATGGAAGGAAAAAAACATGGGACTGCTGCAGAAGATCTACCAGCGTTCCTCGATCAACCAGCTGATCTTCGCCTGCGCCATCTTCCTGCTTATCTGGCTGAATTTCCATGACGGCATTTCCACCTTCCGCATCAAATCCAGTTACGATGAGGCGGCCTGGATCTTTTTTATACTCGGCCTTACCAAGATCATCGATATGGGCACTGGTGTCAACGCGCAGATCATCGCCACTTCCACCTACTGGAAATTCGAACTGGTGAGCGGGGTGATCCTGCTGGCCGTGATGCTGCCGCTGACCTATATCCTGACACGCCAATACGGGCTGATCGGCCCTGCGGTGGGCAGCCTGGTCTCTATCAGCATTTACAATATCATCCGGATCGTTTTCCTGAACGCCAGGTTCGGGCTGTTCCCCCTTACCCGCCAGTCGGGCTATACCTTATTGCTGGCCGCGGCCTGTTACGGGGCCTGTTATTTCGCGTTCCGGGATCTCCACGGACTAACGGGAATGATCATTCGAAGTTTGGGATTCATCATTCTCTACGGGGCCGGCACGGTGTACTTCCGCCTTTCACCGGATATTCAACCGATCTGGAACGCCGTAAAGGGAAGATTGGGGATGAAGCGGCATTAACGGGTAAGGACGGATTACCACGAATCATGATGGAAATAAAATTTCCGCTGTTCAAGCCAGTATCCTCTATATGTTGTCATGAAATGTGTGAGCCGCGGATCAGTTACGGCTCACTACCTGCTTGTCATCGATCCTTCCGGCGCCGACAAAACGCTGCAGGTAATAGGGTTCAAAAAGACTGTTCACCATAACGCCTTTTGACACGGAAGCGTGGATGAAGTGGTTATTGCCGAGGTAGATACCCACATGCGATACGCCCGAACCGCGGGTATTAAAGAAAACCAGGTCGCCTTCCTGTAATTCGGTAGTGGATATTTTCCGGCTGATGCGGTATTGTTCACGCGACACTCTTGGAAGGGCGATCCCGTAAACCGCCGAATAAATGGCGACTGTAAAACCCGAACAATCCACACCGCTGTGCGTATTGCCGCCGGTGCGGTAGCGTACGCCATACCAGTCGTCAACGGTTTCCAGCAGCACTTTATCGGGAAGCGATTCCACATCGGTGTTCAGCAGCACGGCATATTTCAATTGTACCGGGGAAACCGATTCCACGCTGTTGCGGTGACCGGAGAAAATATCGTTGAACTGTTTTACTTCTTCTTTGGAGGGATTTTCATCGAGCGCCAGGTTCCGCGCGGCCGCCACAACCTGTGGACCGGGTTTGAGTTCCGTTTTATCGGCAGTTACCTGCGGGGTTACGGTGATCTCTTCAAGAAATTTAGCGGGGGGAACTGCGGCGGGGGCGGCTGCTGCCGTTACTACGGGCGTTTTATTACCTGAAAAGTTCAGGGATTTAAAAACCGTGCAACTGCTCAGCAATAAAATTAATCCTATAGCGGGTAATATCTGCTTAACCATTGGCTTTCTTTCAGGATGATTTCCAGGGTAGTATCAAAAACCCTGCCTGTAGCCCGATTCGGGGCTTAGGGATTGGCAGGCGTGCAAAAATATAGGGAAAATGCCGAAAAAAACCTGCCCGGGTTCAGGAAAAGACCCATCGGGAATTAACTACCTGTGAGCAAGTGATTTAGAGTTGCCAACAAGTTGTGAATATTGTGAAAAACATGATTTTCAGGGGGTAAAATTATTTGGCTATTATTGAACCTTATTTTCCACCATGCAAACGCTGATCACTATTATCGGGCTGCTGTTTTTTACGGCCGGTTGCCAGTCGACCGGGCAGAACAAGAAACCAGCCGCCGATACCCTGGCGCTCGCGGCGCCCGCGGATACCACCCTTCCGCCGGTTTTAAAACGATATGAAGACCTTGAATACAAGGAAAAACAGGTGCTGGTATCCGCGCCCGGTACCAAATCCGTGATCTTTAATTCGAGCGGGTCGAAACTATATGCCATGAACCTGGAAGGCATGAGCGTTTACGAATTTGACCAGGCCGAAAAAAAAATAACCCGGGAATTCAAGTTCACCCCCACCCGCGGCATGGGATGGGATTACAATAAAAGCAGGGCCATCGCTTCCTACCAGGAAAAACCGGTGGAAGCCTGTTTCAGTCATGGTGATAATATTTTATGGGTCTCTCTTCATAACGCGGAAGGGATCGTCCCGATCTGGGTCAATGATTTCTCCAAAAACCGGGCGGAACCCGGGCAGAAAACAAAACCCGTGACCGTGATTTACCCCGCCGGCAGCCGAAGGGATTCCTTTATGGTTCCCCTGATCGAAACGGGCAAAACGCCCAAAGTGATATCCCGGACCGCCGACAGCCGGCACCTGCTGGTCAGTAACTGGCATTCGCGCACCGTTAGTGTGCTGGAACTGAACAAAGACATATATCCCTATGGTAAAGTGATCAGCACCGTTCCCGTTTCTGCCATTCCCCGGGGGATCGCGGTGGACGATAAGAACAATCGTTCCTATGTAGCCATCATGGGCGGCGCCAGCCTGGCCGTGATTAACAACGAAACCTGGAAAAGCGACAGCGTGGTTAATGTATGGAGCAGCCCGCGGCACGTGGTGATGGATACCAGCGGCCATCTTTTTATTTCCTACAACAGCCTCGGCACCATCGCCTGCCTGGATGCGGCCACGGGTAAAACGCTTTTTTCAGCGAGTACCCATTCGCAGCCGCGCACGATCGTGTTGTCGAAGAACCATAAGTTTATTTTTGTTACCTGCTATACGGGCGATATGGTGGATGTGTACAAAATCAACCCCGACAGTTTCACCAAAATAGCATCTTTGCCCTGCGGCGGCCACCCGGTGGGCGTTGATATTTTTGAAGACAATAAGCGACTCGAAGCCTGGGTATGCAGTTACAGCAGCGGATCCATTACTGTGTATACGTTTAAGAAGAAAGATGATTAGGATGGATGCAGCCTTTGAACCTGAACAATGAACCCCGGGCACATGAACCCTATAACTTAAATACTTATTTACTTATTTTACTTATTTACTTATTTACTTATTTACTTTCCAGACCCAGACCTGTGCAGCATGAAATTCTCTCACCTTCACGTACACACGCAATTCTCCCTGCTCGACGGGGCGGCGTCCATCCAGAAATTGTATAAGAAAGCCATCCAGGATGGCATGCCCGCGCTGGCCATCAGCGACCATGGCAATATGTTCGGGGCTTTTGAATTCGTGGCCGAAGCCTATAAACACAAGGATGAGCATGGCAACGTAAAAGTGAAGCCCATCGTGGGCTGCGAATTCTACATCACGGCCGACCGCACCCAGAAAACATTTACCAAGGAACAGCGTGATCCCCGGCATCACCAGATCCTGCTCGCCAAAAACGAGGAAGGTTACCGGAACCTGGTCAAACTGACATCGCTGGGTTTTATCGAGGGCATGTACAGCAAGTACCCGCGGATCGACAAGGAACTGATCGTTCGCTACCACAGGGGACTGATCGCCACCACCTGCTGTCTCGGCGCCCTCGTACCGCAGGCCATCCTGAAAAAAGGGGAAGAGGAAGGCGAGAACGAATTCAAATGGTGGCTGAATATTTTCCAGGAAGATTATTACGTGGAACTCCAGCGCCACGGGCTGCCCGAACAGGATAAGGTGAACGAAGTGCTGGTGAAACTGGCGCGCAAATACAAGGTGAAGATCATCGCCAGCAATGATTCGCATTACGTAGAGCAGGACGATTTCACCGCGCACGATATCCTGCTTTGCATCAATACCGGTGAGAAACTGGCCACGCCCGCCCTGCGCGAATTTTCTGACGATGACGTGCATGTAAAAGACCGCCGTTTCGCCTTTCCCAACGACCAGTTCTATTTTAAGAATACAGCAGAGATGAGCCGGGCTTTCCACGATCTGCCCGAAGCGATCGACAATACCAATGAAGTGGCGGGCAAAGTGGAACTGCTGAACCTGACCCGGGATATCCTGCTGCCCAGTTTCCCGGTGGAGAAAAAATTCCAGGTACATACGCAGGACGAAAAGATCGGGAAGAACCTGATTAGCGCCGAAGCCCTCAACCAATCGGAATACCTGAAACACCTGACCTATGAAGGCGCGGCGAAGCGTTACCATGAAATCACCGATGAGATCAGGGAACGGATCGAATTCGAATTGTTTACCATCAAGACCATGGGCTTTGCCGGGTATTTCCTGATCGTCAGCGATTTTATCCGGGCCGGCCGTGAGAAAGGTGTTTATATCGGACCGGGCCGCGGTTCGGCGGCGGGCAGCGTGGTGGCTTATTGCATCGGCATCACCAATATCGACCCGATCAAATACAACCTGCTCTTCGAAAGATTCCTGAACCCCGACCGTAAATCGATGCCCGATATCGATACCGATTTTGACGACGAAGGAAGACAGAAAGTGATCGATTACGTGGTGGAGAAATACGGCAAGAACCAGGTGGCGCAGATCATTACCTACGGTACCATGGCCGCCAAGATGAGCATCAAGGATGTGGCCCGGGTGATGGACCTGCCGCTGGCCGAATCCAACGCGATGGCCAAACTGGTACCCGAGCGCCCGGGGATCGAACTGGCCCGCGTGCTGCACGCCCCGCTGAAAATGAAAGATGCCGCAGCAAACGGCGCTGAGGGCAAATCAGAGAAATCGCTGGAAGAAAAGGAAGGGCTGGGTAATGAAGACCTTGAAAACGTAAAAAAACTGCGCGAGATCTATAAACAGGAAAATACCCTGCCGGGAAGAGTGTTGCATGAAGCGGAAAGACTGGAAGGATCGGTACGAAATACGGGTATCCACGCGGCGGGCATCATCATCGCGCCAAAAGACCTGACCGAACTGATCCCTGTGGCCACGGCCAAAGATTCCAACCTCTGGGTTACGCAAATTGAAGGGAACGTGATCGAGGAAGCGGGCGTTATCAAGATGGACTTCCTCGGGCTGAAAACGCTCACCATCATCAAAAATGCGCTGGCGCTGATCAAACAAAACCACGGCGTGGACATTGACATCGACAAGATCCCCCTCGACGATAAAAAAACATTTGAACTCTACCAGCACGGCGCCACGATCGGCACATTCCAGTTTGAAAGCCCGGGCATGCAGAAATACCTGCGCGAACTGAAGCCGGATAAGCTGGGCGACCTGATCGCCATGAACGCGCTGTACAGACCCGGGCCGCTGGCCTATATCCCCAATTTCATCGACCGGAAACATGGCCGGGAAGCGATCACCTACGATCTTCCCGAAATGGAAGAATACCTGAAAGAAACTTATGGGATCACCGTGTACCAGGAACAGGTGATGCTGCTGGCGCAAAAGCTGGGAGGGTTCAGCAAGGGCGATGCGGACGTGCTGCGCAAGGCCATGGGGAAGAAACAAAAATCGGTGCTCGATAAAATGAAGGCCCAGTTTATCGCCGGCGCCACGGAGCGTTTGTTCCCGCCCGATAAACTGGAAAAGATCTGGACCGACTGGGAAGCTTTCGCGCAGTATGCGTTCAATAAATCGCATTCCACCTGTTATGCCTATGTGGCTTACCAGACCGCCTACCTGAAAGCGCATTACCCGGCCGAGTATATGTCGTCCGTACTGAACAACGCGGGCAGCATCGAGAAGATCACTTTCTTCATGGAAGAATGCAAAAGGATGGGATTAAAAGTACTGGGACCTGATATCAACGAATCCCTCAAGGGTTTTGCCGTGAACAATAAAGGAGAGATCCGCTTCGGGCTGGGCGGCTTGAAAGGCGTGGGCGAAGCCGCGGTGGAAAGTATCATCGGCGAAAGACTGAAAAAAGGGGCCTACCCCAGCCTCTTTGATTTCATCAAACGCATCAACCAGCGTACCGTCAATAAAAAAACACTGGAAAGCCTGGCTTATGCCGGGGCATTCGACTGCTTTACCGAGTTTCACCGCGCGCAGTATTTCCATACGCCGGAAAATGAAAGTGTCAACGGGCTGGAACGGGTGATCCGGTTCGGACAGGTTTTTGCAAACCAAAACGCCAGCACGGCCAATACCCTGTTCGGGCATTTACCCGTGACCATGGAAATACCGCCGCCCCGGCTACCCGAATGTGAACACTGGCCGCTGACCGTACAGCTGGAGCACGAGAAGGAAGTAACGGGGATGTTCCTGAGCGGCCACCCGCTGGATCATTACCGATTTGAGATGAAGCATTACGGGGTGACGCCCGTCGCCGATTTCAATGAATTCAGGGAAGCCATCCGGATGCATCCCAATCCGGGCAGGCCTTTCCGGCTGATCGGCCTTGTAGCGGAGGCGCAGCACAAGATCGCGCGGAGCGGCAACAAATACGGAAATTTCGTGATCGAGGATTATTCGGGCAAGACCGAAATCATCCTTTTCAGCGAAGACTACCTGCGGCTCACTCCCTTTTTACAGCAGGGCAGTACCGTCTTTATCACCGGTTATTTCAAACAACGCTATAACAAGGATGAATTTGAATTCAAGGTGATGACCGTTTCGCTGGCCGAGACGATGAAAAAAATGCTCACGCGACAGTTGAATATCGAAGCGCACCCGAAATACATCACGAAGGAAATGGTGCAGTTCGTGGAAAAAAACATGAAAAAGCACCCCGGCAAGTCCACTTTGCGGTTTACCTTAAACGAACCCAGGAATAAAATGAAAATCAGCCTGGTGACCATGAACAGCGGGTTCGAAATGAACGAAGAGCTGATCCATTTCCTGGAGAAAAGCCCGGAACTGGAGGTGCAGGTATTAACCGTGTGAATAAATGTCCCGCAGAGCGCTATTAAAACAGCAAACCGGGCCCGGGGTTCGGTGTGTTAAGGGACTTATAAAAGCCGACGATTTTACAGCTTTGTAAGCTGGCTGACCAGACCGGGTGCCATTTATACACAACTTTATGCCAGCTTCGCATGTTATGATGAACGGGCTTAAATTTGCAGTCCCTTATAACCGAAAAAAGAAACAATTAAATTAAAAACTATACAAATGGCAAAAGAATTCACAGATTCTAATTTCCAGACCGATGTGCTGGCCTCCGACAAACTTACCGTGATTGATTTCTGGGCAGAATGGTGCGGCCCCTGCCGCGCGATCGGGCCGG
>CAYNSL010000069.1:0-18114 GCA_964399755.1 uncultured Chitinophaga sp.
CGCTCGCAATGACAGGCTTCGCTTCGCTCGCAATGACAGGCTTCGCTTCGCTCGCAATGACAGGCTTTGCTTCGCTTGCAATGACGGGCTTCGCTTCAATCATCAGAGTCCGCTAAGCGTAAGCCCGATGGTATAAGGCTTCACTACCGGCCCGGCCTGGTCGCGGATAAGCGGTGTAAGTTGATAAGATCCGAAGAGGCTGATATGTCCCCAGCCCACGCGCCCCTGCGCGCAGATACGGCTTTTATTAAAGAAGCGCTTGCTGGATTCTTTCAGCACGTAATTGTTGAGCGCGCCGCCCGATTTATTTTCATACTTGGTGCTCCGCGTATGTGCGTTGAGCAGGGTTCCGATCTTCAGGCCGATCGCCAGTTTCAGTCCTTTCCCGTTCAGCGGGTCGGCCGAATAACGGAATTCGATCGGGGCTTCGAGGTAGGCCGTGGCCAGTTTTGTTTTTTTATAGTGATCGGTATCCGATACGTTGGTGAAATGCAGGGTGGCGGTGAGGTCCTTGATCCCGATATCGGTTTTGCTGAAAAGGATATGATCGGTGCTGATCCCCGGACCAAAGGCCATGCTCAGCTTGGGATTGGTCTTGAACGGGAAATCAAACATGAAATAAACGTTGAAACTTTTGGAAAAACCCTGTTTGTTGATGGTATCGGGCAGGCCCGACCAGTTGGCGACGCCGAACTGTACCATAAAATGGTCGTTGGGCCGGTTGCTCATATCCACGGGTGTTTTCTTCTTTTTGGCGGGCTCATCCTGGGCGGAAACAGCGGAAGCCAGTACCAGGAACGCAAAAAGGGGCAGAATTTTCTTCATAATTAATCAGTAAGGGACAAAAGTATTTTTGTACCGGTTAACAAAAGGTTAAAGAACCTTTTATGTTTAATATAAATGCCCCGTTATCGGGGCATTTGTGGACCCTGTTGGGATCGAACCAACGACCCCCTGATTATGAGTCAGATGCTCTAACCGTCTGAGCTAAGGGTCCTGGACACCCGTTATGGATTGAATACAAAACAGGTTCTCCGCGGCGCAAAAGTAAAAATTTAAAAAGATAAGGGCTGAACTTATTTCACTTCCTCGAAATCTATATAATCGCCTGCGGCGGGGCCGGAAGCGGCGGAGGAACGGTAACCGGTTTGACTGCCCGGGTTACCTGTATGGGTTTGCTCTTCCTGCATTTGCTGCATGCGGGTATGCATGTCACGGAACCCCTTTTTAATATGGCGTGATGCCAGGTATACCGGTATCACCAGCCTGAAAATAAACTGGAAGGCCAGGTAGACCAGGAAGGCGATCAGCAGGATTTTCATCCTGTAAAGATAAGCCGGCGGCGCCTGTGACGGACCGGGTTTAACAGCGTTTTGCCGGGATTTGGGGGTCTTCACCCGATGAATTTGGCAGGAATGGCCCGATCCCTTATTTTTGCACCGGAAATAGCAGATAGAAGGGAACGAGGTCCGTTCCCTTCTTCTTTTGTAACCCCGCCCGAACAGCCAAAGCATGGAACCGATCATCGCCGCCATCGAAAACCGGGTCAATAACCTGATCGCCGAAGACCCGGAATTGTTCCTGGTGGAGGTCCGGATCAAGCCCACGAACAATATCAAGGTGTTCATCGACGGCGATCAGGGCGTGAGCATTGAAAAGCTGGCCCGGTATAACCGCCGGCTGTACCGGCAGCTCGAAGAGGAGCATATGTTTCCCGGGGGCGATTTCTCGCTCGAACTTTCTTCCCCGGGGCTGGATGAACCCCTGAAGTGGCCGCGCCAGTACGCGAAAAACAGGGGCCGGTTTGTGGAAGTAACGACAAAGGAAGGCGCGCGGATCGAGGGCAAAATGATCAGCGCCGGTGAGGCGGACATCGTGGTGGAAGAGCAAAAGGGAAAAGGTAAAAAAGCGGAAACGGTGCAGCATACCATTCCCATGGACAGTATAAAAACAACTAAAATTCAAATTAAATTTTAACGACCCCGATTTCAAAATTCTGAGTTATGGCAAGTATTAACCTGATCGAGGCCTTTCGTGATTTCAAGGATGCCGAAAATATTGACCGCCCCACGATGATGAAAGTGGTGGAAGACGTTTTTAAGACCCTGTTGCGCAAAAAATACGGGAGCGACGAAAATTTCGACGTGATCGTGAATGCCGAAAAAGGCGACCTGGAGATCATTCGCCGCCGGATGATCGTGGAAGACGGGCAGGTGGAAGATCCCCTGGCCCAGGTAGCCTATACGGATGCCGTAAAAATTGAACCCGACTTTGAGGTAGGTGAAGAACTCTACGAAGAGATCGACCTGCTTGATTTCGGGCGCCGCGCCATCCTGGCCGCAAAGCAAACCCTCGCGAGCCGGATCAGCGACCTGAAGAAAAACGCGCTGGCCAAAAAATACGGCGACCGCGTGGGCGAGATCATCAGCGCCGAAGTGTACCAGGTCTGGAAAAAAGAGATACTGCTGCTGGACGAGGAAGGCAATGAACTGATACTGCCCAAGAGCGAACAGATCCCGCAGGACTACTTCAAAAAAGGCGAAACGATCCGCGCCGTGGTGAAGAAAGTGGATATGAAGAACAACAGCCCCGTGATCATCCTTTCCCGCACTTCGCCCGAATTCCTGGCCAAACTGCTGGAAATTGAAGTCCCCGAAATCTTCGACGGGCTGATTGTGATAAAGAAAATTGTGCGTGATCCGGGAGAAAGAGCTAAAGTTGCGGTGGAATCCTATGATGACCGCATCGACCCGGTCGGCGCCTGCGTGGGTATGAAGGGCAGCCGGATCCACGGGATCGTCCGGGAACTCAAAAACGAGAATATCGATGTCATCAACTGGACCAGCAATAACCAGCTACTGATCCAGCGTTCGCTGACCCCGGCCAAGATCACCAGCATGGAGCTGGATAACGAGAACAAACACGCCAACGTATACCTCAAACCCGACCAGGTGTCGCTGGCCATCGGCCGCCGCGGGGTGAACATCAAGCTTGCCTGCGAACTCACCGGCTATGAACTGGATGTGTACCGCGATAATGAAGGGGAAGAAGAAGGATTCGATATCGACCTCGATGAATTCAGCGATGAGATCGATACCTGGGTGATCGATGAACTGAAAAGGGTGGGTTGCGATACCGCCCGCAGTGTGCTGGACCTGACGGCGGAGGAACTCGAGCGCAGGACGGACCTCGAAAAAGAGACGATCGCCGAGCTGAGAAAAGTATTGAAAGAAGAATTTGAAAAAGAATAATGAAGTGTCAGAAAGATCATATCGGTCAGGATAGTCACACGCTTTTTTTCCGGGTGACAGCAATGCCAGGTATGTCTGATATGACAAATTTGACTGATTTGACTTAAAACAATTTAATGGCAGAATTAAAACTTCCGAGATTATTAGGTGCGGCCAAGGAATTCAACGTCGGACAGGATACGCTTATCGATTTCCTGATCGGGAAAGGATTTCCCAAGGACGAACTGAAACCCACTTCCAAGCTGACCGAAGACATGTACCGGGCCCTGCAGCTTGAGTTCCAGGGCGACAAGGCCGCGAAGATGAAAAGCGACCAGCTGGAACTGCCTAAGGGAAGCGCTGCCGATGTAAAGAAAAAGAAAGAAGAGGAAGAGATCGTCTTCAAGAAAGAAGAAAAACCCGCTGCCAAAGCGGCCAAAAAGGAAGAAGAAGCGAAGGCGGAAGAAGAAAAAGCGGCCAAAGCGAAAACGGCAAAAGCCGAAGCGAAAAAAGAAGAAGTGGTGAAGGCCGAAGCCCCGGAGATCGAAGGTCCCAAAGTGCTGAAGAAAATCGACCTCGACGCGATTGATTCCTCCACCCGTCCCAGGAAAGGCGCCAAAGCCAAAAAAGAAGAAGCCCCTGCCGCAGAAGAAAAAGCCACTAAGGCAAAAGGAAAAAAGACCAAAAAAAGCGAAGAAGCGGTTGAAGAGGCCGTGACCGCGGGCGCGGAAACACCCGTAACCCCGGCCCCGGTGGAAGAACAACCCCCGGTGATCGAAAATATCGAAGTCGAAAAACTGACCGGTCCCAAGATCCTGGGAAAGATAGAGCTGCCGGTGGACAGCGATACCCGCCCTGTAAAAGACGAAAAGAAAAAAAGGAAAAGAATTCCGCTTGAGAAAAAAGATGTGAAGCGTGAGATCTTTATCAACAAGGAAGGGGATAAGAAACCGGGCGGCGGGTTTAACCGCGATTTCGGAAGGGGACGCGGCGGCCCGGGCAGGAGAGACAACCGCGGGAGAAAAGAAGATAAGCTGATCGATGAAAAGGAAATCCAGGAAAAAATTCGGGAAACCCAGGCCAAACTGGCCGGGGCCGGCGGACGCGGCAAGAGCCTGAAGGCGAAAATGCGCCGTGAGAAAAGGCAGGAAATGGCCGACGCAGCGGGAGACATGGCCGATGACAACAAACTGCAGGTAACCGAATTCATCAGTGTGAGCGAACTGGCCAACCTGATGGATGTAAGTTTCGCGGAAGTGATCAGCAAGTGTATGAGCCTCGGCATCATGGTATCCATCAACCAGCGTCTCGACGCGGAAGTAATCGAACTGGTGGCCAGCGAATTCGGGTTTGACGTGGAGTTCATCGATATGGAAAAACAGATGGAGATGGAGGAAGATGATGAGGAAGATGAAGAGGAAGATCTTCAATTCCGCTCGCCTATCGTTACCATCATGGGTCACGTTGACCATGGTAAGACCTCCCTGCTCGACTATATCCGCAGCGCCAACGTGGTGGCGGGTGAAGCCGGGGGCATTACCCAGCATATCGGCGCCTACCAGGTGGAATTACCCAACGGGAAAGAGATCACGTTCCTGGATACGCCGGGTCACGAAGCCTTTACCGCCATGCGGGCCCGCGGCGCCAAAGTAACCGATATCGCCGTGATCGTGGTGGCCGCCGACGACGCGGTGATGCCGCAAACGCGTGAAGCCATCAGTCACGCGCAGGCCGCGGGTGTTCCGATGATCTTCGCCGTGAACAAAATCGATAAAGACGGGGCCAACCCGCAAAAAATATATGAGCAGCTTTCCCAGATGAACCTGCTGGTGGAAGAATGGGGCGGTAAATACCAGAGCCAGGAGATCTCCGCCAAAAAAGGATTGAATGTCGACAAACTCCTCGAGAAAATTTTGCTGGAAGCCGAACTGCTCGACCTCAAAGCCAATCCCAACCGCGAAGCCAGCGGTACCATCATCGAAGCATCGCTCGACAAGGGACGCGGTTATGTGGCCACCCTGCTGGTGGAGAACGGCACCCTGCACCAGGGCGACCTGATCGTGAGCGGGCAATATTTCGGAAGGGTGAAAGCCATGTTCAACGAGAGGAATAAAAAAGAAGACAAGGCGGGTCCTTCGGCGCCGGCCCTGGTACTGGGATTAAACGGCGCGCCGCAGGCGGGTGAGAAATTCAAAGTGTACGAAGATGAATCGGAAGCCAAGGAAATCGCTTTCCGCCGCGCGCAGATATTGCGTGAGCAGGGCATCCGCACCAAGAAACATATTACGCTGGATGAGATCGGCCGTCGTCTGGCCCTGGGCAGCTTCAAGGAACTGAAGGTGATCATCAAGGGTGACGTGGACGGTTCGGTGGAAGCCCTCAGTGATTCGCTGCAGAAATTATCTACACCTGAAATTCTTGTGAGCGTGATCCATAAAGGCGTGGGACAGATCAATGAAAGCGATATCGTGCTGGCCGAAGCCTCCGACGCCATCGTGCTGGCCTTTAACGTACGGCCTTCGCTGCAGGCGTCCAGACTGGCGGAGAAAGCGGGTATCGAGATAAAGATGTATTCCATCATCTACAACGCGATCGAAGAAGTAAAGAGCGCCATGGAAGGGATGCTCGAACCGAAAGTGCAGGAAAAGATCGTGGCCAACGTGGAGATCCGCGAAGTGTTCAAATTCGATAAAGCCACCGTGGCGGGTTGTTATGTGCTTGACGGAAAGATCAAGCGCGATTCCAAAGTGCGCCTGATCCGCGACGGTATCGTGATTTACCCCGTGGGTGAAGGCGTTACCGCCGAACTCGGTTCGCTCAAGCGCTTCAAGGATGACGCGAAAGAAGTGCAATCGGGCATGGAATGCGGCCTGACGATAAAGAATTTCAGCGATATCAAAGTGGGGGATGTGGTGGAAGCGTATGAAGAAGAAGAAGTGAAGAGGACGCTCTAGAGGCCGGATGCCAGATGCCAGATGCTTGATACCTGATGCTGTAGATTGAAATGATCATCATAATTCCGGAACCGCAGATTTGATCCTCTTTAGACCGTTGAAGATCAACAAGAAAAACTTTTGTTAAATACCGCCTCTTGTCTCTGTAAGTTTTACCGTGAAAAGTACTTTTGAACCTATGCATATGCTGAAAAGGATTCCCCTGCTCTGCCTGCTGTTGCTGACGATCAGTGCATCGGCGCAGGGGCAACCTCAAAAAGTGGTGGCCGATAAGATCACCAGTATCGTGGGCGACCGCATCATTCTCCTTTCCGATATTCAGAATTCCCTTGCCGATATCGTTCGCCAGGGCGGCACCGTGCCCGAAAACGGGGAATGCCTGCTTATGGAACAGGCCATCATCTCCAAAGTGCTGATGCTGCAGGCGGAAAAAGATTCGCTTCCCGTGACCGATGAAGAAGTGGAGGCCGAGCTCGACCAGAAGATCCGTTATTATATTAATCAGCTGGGCAGCCAGGCGGCCCTCGAGGAAATGGCGGGAAAAAGCATTTACCAGATCAAGGACGATGCGCGGGAATCCGTGAAAGAACAAAAGCTCGCGGCCGCCATGCAGCGCAAGATCGTGGACAATGTCCGGATCACGCCTGCGGAAGTAAAGGCGTTTTTTGACAAGATCCCCGCCGACAGCCTCCCTTATTATGAATCCGAACTGGAGATCGGCCAGATCATCGTTTATCCCAAGGCCTCGCGCGATATCGAACAGTACGTGCTGAACCAGATGAACAATTATAAAAAGCAAATCGAATCCAAGGTGACCAGCTTCGAACAGCTGGCCAAACAGGTTTCGGAAGACCCGGGCAGCAAGGACCGCGGCGGTCAGTACCAGATCAACCGCAATGAAAAAACATGGGACCCCATATTTTTGTCAACCGCTTTCCGGCTGAAAGAAGGGGAGATCTCCAATCCCGTCAAATCCAAATTCGGTTATCATATCATCCAGATGGTACAGCGCAACGGGGATGACGCGATCGTCCGCCATATCCTGCGTATCCCGCCCATCACCGAGGACGAGATCAAGATCGCGAAGGGAAAGCTGGATACGGTCCGTTCCAAAATTATCGCCGGTACGATCGGGTTCAATGAAGCTGCCTCCAAGTACAGCGATGATGAAACCCAGAAGTTCGCGGGGGCCTTTATCACCGGCCGCGACGGATCAACCTATGTTACGATCGACCAGCTTGACAAGGATATCGTGGGCATGCTTTCCAAAATGAAACCCGGAGATATTTCGCAACCCGTGGCTTTTGAGAGCGAACAGGGTAAGAAAGGGGTCAGGATCGTGTTCCTGAAATCACGCTCGGAACCCCACCGGATGAATATGCACGACGACTACAGCAAGATCTCCCAGTTCGCCCTCGAAGAAAAGAAAAGCAAGGCGCTGGACAAATGGATGAAAGAGAAGATCCCCTCCTATTATATCATGGTTGACCCGGATGCCATTGCCGGCTGCCCGCAGCTTAAGAAATACGCCAGCGATAAAAAATCATTCTGATCCCTTACCGGAATTACGGGAAAATACCGATGGCATAAGCGGGTTAATATAATTATTTTTACCGCTGACGGCCCCCAACGCGGCTCCGTCATTCCGGCCATGCCTGATCCTTCCTATACAAATGAACTTACCGGCTATTTCGATCATTCCCTCCGGTTTTATTATATCGTCACCGATCTGCAGGGATCCATCTGTTATGCCAACCCGCTGTTTAATGAGCTGACCGCTGAATCCGGCGCTGCACCGGTTAAATCGAATTTGATTGATTATTTCCTGGAAGATGACCGCGACAGGTTCAGCATTGCCCGGACACAATGCCTGCAAGAACCGGGGACAGCGGTTTTGACCGACCTGAGAATAAAATGGAAGGGCGATTCACAGCGTTCTATCCGCTGGGAACTGATGGCGCGGCCGGGTAAAGACAGATCGGCCGAAGGCATACAGGCCATCGGGTATATGGCCATCCTTATTACGCATGACCAGGATATTCTCAGCCTGCAGGAACGCTACAGCGCGTTCGAATACAGCGCCGAGGGGCTTTGGATGTTCGAGACTCCCGAACCGGTGGCGGTAACCGATCCGCCCGAAAAAATCGTGGAATACTGGCGCACTCATTCCTATCTCGCGGAATGCAACGAAAATATGGCCCGCATGTACGGGTATGAAAAAGCGGAGGACCTGAAGGGTACGGTACTGGGCAACCTGCTTGATTTCAATGACCGGGCCCGGATCGAAAACCTGGTGCATTTTATCCGCAGCGGGTTTCATTCCAAAAACGTGGAAACCCGCGAATTCGACCGTTACGGGAATGTAAAATACTTCCTGAACAGCATGTCCGGCATGATCGTGAACGGAACCGTTAAAAGGGTTTGGGGAACACAGCAGGACATTACCGAACAACGCAAGGCTGAAGGACAGTTAAGGGAAAGCGAGTTGTTTTACCGGAGCCTGATTGCCGATTCGCTGGACGGCATACTCCTGACAGATGAAAAAGCGATCATCAGTTTTGTGTCACCATCGGTTACCAAGATCCTGGGTTACGAGGCCGAAGAAATACTGGGACATACCGCATTTGAATATGCCCATCCCGAAGACCGGGAATTGGGAATCGCCACCTTCCGGGATGAAGTGAGGGGCACCCCGCGGGTAAAATTCATCAGTATCCGCCTGCGCAGGAAAAACGGGGAATGGCGCTGGTGCATTGTGCGGGGACATAACCTGATCAATAACCCCAACGTGGGCCGGATGGTTATTTATTTCGCCGATGACAGCCTTCGTAAAAAAGCCGAAGAAGCCCTGATTGAAAGCGGCAACCGGCTGCGCACACAGGCGATCATCCTGAACAATGTTACGGATGTGATCGTCACCACCGATCTCAACCGTGTTGTTACATCCTGGAACAAAGTGATGGAAAAACTGAGCGGTATTGCCGAAGCCGAGGCGATCGGAAAATTATACCGGAACGTACTGGATACCGACTATTCGCCCTACACGCATGAACAGGTGGCCGACATTGTTTTCAAGGAAGGCATCTGGCGGGGCGAGGTTTCCTTTACCGGCGGCGACGGCGAAAAAAGATACCTCCTGCATACCGTGTCCATCCTGCAAAATGAAAAAGGAGAAAGCATCGGATTGCTGGGCGTGGGAAAAGATATCAGCGAACGAAAGAAGATGGAAGCGCGATTGCAGCAAAGCGAATCTTTTTACCGCAACCTCGCCGCTCATTCGCTCGACGGCATCATCATGACGAATGAAAAAGGGGAGATTAACTATTGCGGCCCCTCCGTATTTAAAATTACCGGGTTTGAACTCCACCAGTTACTGGGTCACAGCATTTTTGAATTCGTGCACCCGGATGATACGGGGCTGGCGATGGAATCCTTCCTGACCAATATGGCCAGCGAGTTGGTTGGCGATTATATCGTGGTCAGGCTGCGCCATGCCATCCGGGGCTGGTTCTGGTGCACGGTGCGGGGGCTCAGCCTGCTTCACGACCGGTCGGTGAATGCCATTGTCATTTATTTTACGGACGATACCAAACGAAAAGAAATCGAAGACCGTCTCCGCGAAAGCGAAAAGAAATTCCGGACCCTGATCTTCAACCTCACACAGGGAGTGGTATTACTGAATGAAGAGGGCCGGGTGATCCTTTTCAATCCTGCTTCACTGAAGATTTTAGACGTGGGCGAGGATCAAATGATGGGTACCACCTCACTCGACCCGCAGTGGAACGCGATTCATGAAGACGGTACGGATTTTCCCGGCAGCGAACATCCCATTCAGCAGGCCATGAAGACGCGCAAACCGGTAAGGGATGTAGTGATGGGCGTGTACCGTCACCGTACCCGGGACCGGGTTTGGTTGCTGGTGAATGCCGACCCGATGCTGGATGAACAGGGCCGGCTGATCAGCCTGGTTTGCTCTTTTACCGATGTAACGGAACAACGCAAGCTTACGCAACAGTTGTTGGAGCAGGAAATGCAGCGGCAGCGACTGCTTACCCAGGCCACGATCGACGGGCAGGAGCGGGAACGGCAGGAGATCGGCAAGGAACTGCACGATAACATCAACCAGCATCTCAATACAACAAGGCTCTACCTCGAAGTGGCAAGGGAAAAAGCCACCGGCGAAGTGCTGGAGATGATCCGGCTGGCGCATTCCAACCTCGCGGCCATCGTGAATGAAATCCGGCAATTATCGCAATCGCTGGTACCGCCCACGCTGGGCGACCTGGGTCTTGTTGAATCCATACTCGAATTGTGCGACTCGCTGAAAAGGGCGCATTCCTTCCAGGTTGAATTCCTGCACCGGCATTTCCGTGAAGACGAGCTGCCCGAAAACCTGAAACTGATGATCTTCCGCATCATACAGGAACAGGTCAGCAATATCATCCGGCACGCGCAGGCCGGCTCCATGCAGATCAAACTGCAATCGGATGCGGAATACATCGTTCTCAGCATTTCGGATGACGGAAAAGGTTTTGACCTCTTAAATTATAAAAGAGGGATGGGCCTGAATAATATTTCGAACCGGGCCGGTTTATTCAACGGGAAAGTGGAGATCCACTCCGCGCCCGGCAAGGGTTGTACCGTGATGGTAACGATACCCCGGCAGGTGCCGGCGCCCGCTTAAATTAATACGGGATAAGGACCGAATGGCCTACCTTTGCCCCTTCGATGAGCGACCCGATCAAACACGAATGCGGTCTTGCATTCATCCGGTTACGAAAGCCATTCTCGTATTACCAGCAACAATACGGCACGGTACTGTGGGGCCTTAACAAGCTGTACCTGCTGATGGAAAAGCAGCATAACCGCGGCCAGGACGGGGCCGGGGTAGCCACGGTAAAACTGAATGTAGAACCGGGTTATCCATTCCTGAACCGCATCCGCAGCAACGCACCGCAGGCGATCGCCGATGTATTCCAGCAGATCGGTAAAGAGATCGAAGAGCTGGAAAAATACCATCCCGATATCAAGAATCACCCCGGGCTGATGAAGGGGCATGTCAATTTCCTCGGCGAAATACTGCTGGGTCACCTGCGCTACGGCACCCAGGGCAAGAATAAACTTGAATACTGTCATCCCTTTGTGAACCGCGATACCATTCCGGCCCGCAACCTGGTGCTCGCGGGCAATTTCAATATCGTTAACTCCGAAGAATTGTTCGCACTGATCGGCAAGGAGCCCCATGACCTGGTCCGGTTCAGCGATCTCGCCGCGATGATCGAGCTCATGCATTCCTTCCTGTGCAAGGAAGATGAATCCTCGCCGCAAAAGACGGATATTAAAAAAGTGCTGAAGAAAACGCTTCCGCTGCTCGATGGCGGCTTCCATGTGGGCGGCATGACCGGCAACGGGATCGGTTTCGTATTCCGGGATGCGCACGGGATCCGGCCATCGTATTATTATATCAACGATGAAGTGGTGGTGGCCGCTTCCGAAAGGGCGGCGATCCGGACCGCTTTCAATGTCGGGGAAAATGAAGTGCAGGAACTGATGCCGGGGCAGGCGCTGATCGTCAATGAAAAAGGGGAGATAGAACTGGCGCAGATCCTCGAGCCGAAAGAAAGAAAGGCCTGCAGCTTTGAACGGATTTATTTCTCGAGGGGCAGCGACGAAAAAATTTACCGCGAGCGGATCGCCCTTGGTTACAACCTGAGCGAGCAGGTATTGCACGCGATCGACCACGACCTCAGGAATACCATCTTTTCTTTTATTCCCAATACCGCCGAAATCGCATTTTACGGCCTGCTGAAAGGCATGGAAGATTATCTCAACCGCATCAAGTTTGAACGCATCATGAGCTGGAACAGGGATTTTGATGCGGAGAAACTGGAAGAGATGATCAACCGCCGGATCCGGATCGAAAAGATCGCCATCAAGGACGTAAAGATGCGCACTTTTATCACCGAAGACGCCAGCCGCAATGAAATGGTGCAGCACGTATATGATATCACCTATGGCACCGTCAGACCCGGGCAGGACACCCTGGTCGTGATCGATGATTCAATCGTCAGGGGCACGACCCTGAAGGAAAGCATTATCCGGATGTTGTCGCGCCTGAAACCCAAAAGGATCGTGATCGTTTCTTCCTCGCCGCAGATCCGCTATCCCGATTGCTACGGTATCGATATGAGCAAGATGGGTGATTTTATCGCTTTTAATGCAGCAGTGGAACTGATGAGAGAAACCGGCAGGGAGGATTGCCTGAAGGAGCTGCATGAAAAATGCAGGGAGCTGCAGCGCACAAACCTGCTCGACTCTGAAAATGTGGTGAAACAATTGTACAAATCATTTACAGCGGAAGAAATCTCCCGGAAAATCGCTCAGTTGATTACACCCCCGGGTGTCAGGATACCCGTGGATGTGATCTTTCAAAGCATAGAAGACCTGCACCGGTCCTGCCCCAATAACCTCGGCGACTGGTATTTTACCGGTAATTATCCCACCCGCGGCGGTAATAAAGTGGTGAACCGCGCCTTCATGAATTATATGGAAGGGAAGAATGTAAGAGGCTATTAACAGGCCATTCGCGGGTTCAGCCGCCTGTTAAATATTTTTCCGGGTATTTTACGCGGGCGGTCGCTTATTTGTAATTTCAATTCAAATTATCTCGTGAAAAAATTAATACTTGTCAGGCACGCTAAAAGCGATTGGGGCGATCCCGGTCTTGCCGATATCGACCGCCCGCTGAATGACCGGGGGAAAAGGGATGCCCCCGCGATGGCGCACCGCCTGCTGGACCGCAAAATAAAAATTAACGCGTTTGTGAGCAGCCCCGCGAAACGGGCGGCCAAAACCGCCAGGATCTTCGCCGGTGAATACGGGTATAAAAAGGATAAGATTATTTATAAGGATGAATTGTACCTCCCCGAGCCTTCTGTTTTTTTTGATGTGGTTAGCCGGCTGGATGACAAGCTGGACTGCGTCGCGCTTTTTTCGCACAATAACGGCATTACTGATTTTGCCAACCTGCTCACCGATACCCGCGTGGATAATATTCCCACCTGCGGGATCTTTTCCGTAAAGGCGGATTGCGAATCCTGGAAAGACTTTACCAAAGCCGCTAAGGAATTCTGGTTTTTTGATTATCCCCGCGCGGTTTCTGCACAATAGGACAGCAGGTTGCCGATCGCGTTGCGCAGGCGATCACCCGCCGGGAACCGGGGGATCTGATAAGGGAATTTTTGGGCCATGGTTAGCGCAGCCGCGATCGAAAAATCTTTTTGTTCCACCCGGAGGGCGATCCCCTTTTGCGCAAGTCTTGCGGCCAGGTATTCCTGTTCGGTCTGTCCCGGGGTAGGGACCAGGATCATCTTTTTTTGCAGGGCCAGCGCGTCCATGATGCTGCTGTATCCGCTCCGGCCAATGATATATTCAGCTTCCTGCATGCAATCGTTCAGCGCCGCGGCGGGAAGATGGTTGTAAAATTTAATCATATTGGTGGAAGGGATCAGTCGTTCATCTCCCGGGAGCCCCCTTGCGATGACGGCCGAACCGTTGTAATGGGCAATTTCTTTGATGATCATATTTTCCAGCAGGGTTCGTTGCGGCTCAGGTCCCGATAAGATAATCAGCAAATGATTTTTCTTTTCCGCGATTGCTTTTTTCTCAAAACGGGAAAGCAAACCGATATACTCAACGGGTTTGACCGGCAGGCGGCCGGGGTGCGAGAGATCACCCGCTACATTAAATTCAGCTTCAACATCGGGCACCCAGCAACGTGTAAATCGGTTAATGTAGCGGTAATTCCAGCGGCGCAGGATTTTCTCCGTCCAGGCGCCCAGCCCGGTTTTTATTTGCAGCTGGTGCGTGATAAAGACGCAAGGGACCGAATCGTGGTAAAGACCAAACCGGTTATCGCTGATCACCGCATCGAACCCGTGTACACGGACTTTATCTTTCAGCCATTTGTTTTCCTGTCGTATTGCTTTTTTCATGCGGGCCGTTTGCCCGATCATTTTCCAGGCCAGTCCGCGCGCGGTGGCCGCATATTTTATCCGGTAACCCGGTAATGCAAGAAAGGGGAGTGCCGGAAATTCATCACGCAGCAGCCGTTCCTGGGCTCCTTCGCCGGCCAGCCATACGTCAGCTTCCCGGGCCAGCAGCTCCCGGATCAGCGGGATACAGCGGGTGGCATGGCCCAGTCCCCAGTCCAGCGGTGCGACCAGTATTCGGGTTTTTCCGTGTTTTTTTTGCGGGAAGGGATGATCCATGTTAATTTTTGCCGTTTTGGCCCTGTCTGATACTATTTTGTTTGTAAAATAGTTTTAATTTAGAACTTCCCCGGCGGGTCCGGGGTTAAAACAAGGTATGAAAACGCTTTCTAAATTAGCCCTGTTATTGCTGGTGGCGGCAACGGTACTGTTTGCGGCCTGCAACAGGAATTATTATTCCGGCACCGGAAAGGGCGGAAAGAACTGCGGCTGTCCCAGCCACAAAGGGATGTCGGGTTATTAATCAAAGTTCCGATGACAGGCCCCAACCGCGACATATTGGTGCTGAAGAAAAACGCTTACATGTCCGAACAGGCCCTGGCCGGGTTGCACCGCCTTTTGCATTCCGTAGAAACTCCCGAACAATTTTGCCGCTCCCACGAATTGGTTTGCCGCAACGGCATCACACAGCAACCCCGTAAGATTATCAAGGCCAGCCGGCGGTACGCGTTGCAGCCGTTCTGGTTCCTGCTCAATAAAAATTGATACGGGAATGTGCCTGTTCCCGGAAACGGACTTACATTTTTACCGTAATTTTTTTCTTTATCTTAAACGCTGTTTAAACTACCTGACCGGATCTTCCCCGACACGGGCAAACTGAATTCCATGGATTCATCGCCGGAAAATTCAAATAATTTACTGGACAGGATTTCGGATGCCTTTATTTCAGTGGACGCTCAATGGAATTGAAGGTATGTCAACCGCAGGGCGGGGGAATTGGCGGGCAGGGATCCCGTATCGATTCCGGGCAGGAATATCGGGAGGTTTTTCCCGAGGCCACCGGTCTCAGGATAATTGCTGCAGGGCCTCCTTCAGTTTACCGATCATTTCACTGATCTCTTCCTTCCGGCAGGTGCCCACGCTGAGGCGGTACCATGCAGAACTTCTGTCGGCGCCGAATGCGTAGAAGGGAACTACGGCCAGTCCCGCCCTGTTCAGCACATAGGCGGTTACATCGCTCTGGTTTTCCAGTATTTTTCCTTCCGGCGTTTTCTTACCGCGTAATTCAATCTTTATCGTCAGGTAAATGGCCGCTTCCGGCGCGATGGCATCCACCGCGAGACCCTCGCTTTTCAATTGCATGAATCCTTCATAGATGCGGCGCAGTCGTATTTCAAGTTCGCTTTTGAAATGCGCCAGGAACTGCTGGATGCTGTTGCGGTTGGCCAGGTAATGCGCTACGGCTTTTTGTTCTGCCATCGGCGCCCAGGCACCGATATGGGTCAGGATGGCTTTCATCTTGGCGATCACCGGCGCGGGCCCCATGCCCCATCCCACGCGCACCCCGGTGGCGGCAAACACTTTGCTGATCGCATCCACCAATATCGTGTAGTCGCGCATGGCCGGCCGCAGCGAGACGGGATTATGGTGCTGAATATCGCCATAGGTAAGATGCCAGTACATCTGGTCGTACATGACATACAATTTTTTCTCCCCATCTCCCCGCCTGGCGTTCTCTTCGATCACCATATCGCAAATGGCTTCCAGTTCTTCCTTGCGGAAAGTGGTGCCGGTTGGGTTCTGGGGTGAACAGAGCGAGATCAGGGTGGCTTCGCGGATAAAAGGACGTATATCGGCAGCGGTCGGCATAAAATTGCTGGCTTCACGTGCTTCGATCACCACGTGTTCTCCTCCCACAAAATGCGTATAATGATTGTTGTTCCAGCTGGGGACGGCATAGATGATCTTATCGCCCTTGTCGCAAACGGCACGGAAAATGGCATAGATAAGCGGGCGTCCGCCCGAGGCCACGAGAATTTCATGGGTACCGTAATCAAGGCCTTCCTTATCACGGATAAAAGAATGGATCGCTTCGCGCAAATCCAGGTTGCCCTCGGCCGCCGGGTAATTGGTAAAATGCTTCCGGTAGGCTTCCACGATGGCGTCTTCCAGTTCTTTGGGAATGGGAAAAATGGAGGGATCGAAATCTCCAACGGTAAAATTGTAAATCCGTTCGCCCTGGCGGATTTTCTCCCGTATTTCGCCGCCCAGTTTTACGATTTCGGATCCGATCAGTGTTTCTGAAAGATAGGACAACTTCATAACCCGGCCTTTGCGGCAAAAGTAAAGGAAATGAGGCAGACCTTTTATGAATTGACAGCAGGAGAAAACCTGTAATTAATCAGGCCCCTGCGCGAATGCCCGGGGCCTGATTAAGATAAAAATCCCGCATTTATTTTTAGTGTTTCCCGTGTTTTTGTTTATACCAGCCCTTGTGGTAGCCGTTATCATAATGCGGCTTTTTCATTTTTGCGTACCGCACGCGGTCCTGTTCAAAATAATAATAGGCATGAGGCCTGTTCACCACCACTTTATAACCGCCATACAGGTCGTAGTTCCTGTAACGCAGCGGCAGGGAAGCGGAAAAGACCCAACGGCCGTTTGATAAATACACGAACTGGTGCCGCGGGACATAATAGTAACATTCTATATCGGGCAGGTAATAATATTCCACATAATCATACCCGGCCGGACGCCAGGCGGGCTGGTCGCCGATATTGATGTTAACGCCTACGCGCACCTGCGCATCCGCAGCAGACATCCCGGTAAAGAATACGACACAGAGCATTGATCCGAATAATAGCTTTTTCATAAGTCATTATTTTGTTTCAGTGCTGCAGTTTCAAAGACGGTGCCAAAGCGGGAAAATAAAGTGAAAAAGATTATCCCGGCCTGGTTTTCAGGCCTTAAAAAATAAGGGGAAAAGAAATATATAAATGCTGATATGATGAATCAGGAATGATCGACAACGATCCTGCTGTTATCGTACAGATCATATTTAACAAAGATCTCGCACCCGGGCTGGTATTTATTAACAGAAGTTTCGGCCACCACACCCCTTGTTTTTCCGGGAAAGGAAGCGGCGTTTTCGGGTAATACTTCCAGTTCCAGTTCCACGTAAGGATTATTGCCGTTGACATAAGCGCCGAGCCAGGTATATTTTTTTATAATGGCGCGGGCCGGTCGTCCGGAAGCGGCGATGGCGTTATTGTCCTGTTGCATTTTTTCCAGTTCAGCTTTCAGCGCTTCCGCATTGGGCTGTGTAAAAGCGGAGCCTGCCGTCGCTGCCGTGGCCCCGCCGCTGAAATCAATCACGACATTCTGTTCATTCTTCGGATCGATCTTTACCGGCACTTCCATCCCCGGCATATAGGCCATGGGATTGATCCGTGATACCAGCACCCGGCATTGCGCATTGTATTTCTGCCCGAGGCTGTTCTTCACTTCGAGCATTAGTTTCACCTGCGGGTTGTTGTTGATGGTAACACCGGTGTCCTTTACTTCCAGTATCCTCGCCTTCCCGGGTATCCCCGTTTTCTGCAGGCGGGATGCGTTGATCATCGGGCCGAAGAACAATTTATAAAACAGGAGGAACATGCCCCCGAAGACGACGATGACGCCGATCGAAATAAATATTCCGGCAGTTCCCCCGGTTAGAATCGGAACGACGATGCCGACCAGTAAACCGATGATGCCGCCGATGATGCCGATCCAGGCGCCTGCGTTTAATTTCATTATTTTATTTTTCGGAAAGGTAATAAACGGCACGCAAAGAAATGCGGCCAACATCTCTTGTCCGTCAACGTACCAGGAAAACGATCTTGGTCAGCCAGCGGGATGAATCTTTTTCGGTGAAAGGCCCGCTGATATATTGCTCAA
>CAYNSL010000070.1:0-12201 GCA_964399755.1 uncultured Chitinophaga sp.
CCTGATGTCCGAACCGTTCATTAATAAATGACCTCCGACCTCAGACCTCTTACCTCTTACCTCTTACCTCAGACCTCCTACCTCCTACCTCCTACCTCAGACCTCAGACCTCCTACCTCCTTCACTTTTACTTATCTTTCCGGAAAAGTCTCAAGCATGGATTATATCGCCCTTGCCGTAGCACCGGGGCTCGCCATCTGCCTCTTCATTTTTCACCGTGATGCCTATAACCGGGAACCCAAGCTGAACCTGATCATCAGTTTTTTCTTCGGCGTGTTCAGCATTATCCCCGCCTATTATATCGAAACTTATTTCTCCGATTTTTTTGACAACAGCGCCGGCGGCACCGCGGTCAAGGCCTTTTTCCTTGTGGCGCTGACCGAAGAACTATGCAAATTTTCCGCCCTCCGGCTGTATTCCTACCGGCAGCGCAGTTTCGATGAGCCCTTCGACGGGATCGTATACAGCGTGATGGTGAGCATGGGCTTCGCCACGCTGGAAAACCTGCTTTATGTGCTTAATTCGGCCCAGAACGGGATGGGCTACCAGGTAGCCCTGCTGCGGATGTTCCTTTCCGTGCCCGCGCATGCCACCTTCGGCGTACTGATGGGCTACCATGTGGGCCGGGCCAAATTCAACAAAGCAAGGGAAGTGCCCCTGATGATGCTGGGTATTTTCTGGGCCGTACTCTTTCATGGTGCCTTCGACACCTTCCTGTTCTGGCAAAGCACGCCCGAAGTGTCTGCCATTACCCCCGGCATCCTGCTTTTCGCCGGCGCCGTGGTTTCCTTCGTGGTGGCTCTGCGCCTGAGCTGGAAACTGATCTATAAACACAGGTTATTGTCGCAACGGACCTTTATGCCCACGGCCAATCTTAACCTGCGCCGCGCCTATGAGAAGGATATACCGCTGATCCGCGACCTCAGTTTACAGGTATGGCCGCAGACCTACGCCACCATCCTTACCAAGGAACAGATCGATTATATGCTGAACATGATGTACAGCGAACCCGCCCTGTTAAAGCAGATGAAGGACAGCCAGGAATTCATCATCGTCAACGACGGACGCGACCCGATCGGCTTCGCTTCCTTTAGTCTCGCGGAGCCGGGTGTATATAAACTGCATAAGATATACCTGCTCCCGGCCATCCAGGGCAAGGGTGCGGGGCGATTCGTGATCACGGAGATCCTGAAAGCCATCGCACGCAAAGGTGGAAAATCGCTGCTGCTGAACGTAAACCGCAACAACAAGGCAAAAGATTTTTACGAGAAACTGGGGTTCACCATCATCCGCGAAGAAGATATCGATATCGGCAGCGGGTATTACATGAATGATTACGTGATGGAGAAAAAGATCATGCCCGCCGGAACTTAATCCACTTTCAGCACGCCCTTGCAGTCCAGGTGTTTCAGGGGATCGACCGGCGTTTCAAATTCGTACATCGTCAGTTCTATTTTACTGCCGGGGGAAATATATCCCAGGGGCTGCCCTGCTTTTACGACCGAATTACGCTTCACCAGCAACTGGTTCATCCCCGTGTACCAGAAATAATATTCCTTGCCGTTGATCCTCGAGAAGAGTACGACGCCGCTCCCGTTTTCTTCCGTGAACTCCACATTCGTGATCCGGCCTCCGCCCACAGCCTTCACCACGGTGTCGGGCACACTGATAAGCACGATACAGAGATCGGTCTCATCCATTTTCAGCGCGTTCTTTGGCGGCGGTACCACGGTGGCGTCATTAAGGGGACATTGCAGGCGGAGACTGTCCGTTTGCGCGAAGATTTCAGTTGCGCCGAAGACGGCCATGCCAATCAGACTAATCCTAACCAGTATGCGCATAAAATAAAATTTAATCAATCCGTATAATGACGAAGGATCGCCGGTATCAGTTCCGGCGCAGCCGCAGTTTTTTTGCCATATCCGCGCTCATACCCTCGGCCGATATGCCATACCCGCTGACCAGCACCCCCTTTCTCCCGTCTTTCGACGCAATGCCATAGACCACGGCCTCGTCGGAAGGGTCGGTATTGCCCTCGAAACGGTACCACTCCACGATCTCGAAATCTTCGGGTTTAAACCGGTCGCTGTGACAGATAATACAATTTTCATCCAGGTTAAAGTCAAGCACAAAGCCCCTGCCCTTTAACCCGTTCACTGCTTCCGATATGGTATCGTAACTGATCATGTAACCGCTTTTTCCTAACGCAAAATTATTCCAATTTGTTCAAACACCGCGGATAATTGACGGATTACCATTGAACAATAAGCCGGTAAACCATACGGGTGACATATCCACAACCCCCGTTTTTACCTGTTTATTAACTGATAAACACTACCTTTGCCGCCGAAATAAAACACAATATGTCAACAACCACAAAAACCATTGATTTCAGCCTGCCCTACAAAGTGGCGGATATCTCCCTGGCCGAATGGGGACGCAAGGAAATACGTTTAGCCGAGGCCGAAATGCCGGGCCTGATGAGCATCAGGAAGGAATACGGTCCCTCCCAGCCCCTCAAGGGCGCCCGGATCGCGGGTTGCCTGCACATGACCATCCAGACTGCCGTACTCATCGAAACCCTCCGCGCGCTGGGCGCCGAAGTAAAATGGAGTTCCTGCAATATCTTTTCCACACAGGACCATGCCGCGGCCGCCATTGCAGCCGCCGGTATCGGCGTATTTGCATGGAAGGGTCAGACCATCGAGGAAGCCGACTGGTGTATCGAACAAACGCTTTTCTTCGGCGGGGCCGACCGCCCGCTGAACATGATTCTGGATGACGGCGGCGACCTGACCAATATGGTGCTTGACAAATACCCCGAGCTGGTACAGCATGTAAAAGGGATTACGGAAGAAACCACGACCGGCGTGCACCGGCTCTATGAAAGAATGGCCAAAGGCACGCTGCCTGTTCCCGCGATCAACGTGAATGATTCGGTGACGAAATCCAAATTCGACAATAAATACGGTTGCAAGGAATCCCTGGTGGATGCCATCCGCCGCGCCACCGATGTGATGATGGCCGGTAAAGTGGCCGTCGTGGGCGGCTACGGTGATGTGGGAAAAGGATCGGCCGCTTCGCTGAAAGGGGCCGGCTGCCGCGTGATCGTAACGGAGATCGATCCGATCTGCGCCCTGCAGGCCGCGATGGACGGATTTGAAGTCAAGAAGATGATCGACGCCGTAAAGGAAGCCGATATCGTGGTCACCGCCAGCGGCTGCCGCGACCTGATCACGGAAAAACATTTCCGCCTGATGAAAGACAAGACCATCGTCTGCAATATCGGTCACTTTGATATAGAGATCGACGTGGCCTGGCTGAATAATCATTACGGCGACACCCGCGATACCATCAAACCGCAGGTGGACCTGTACAATATCGACGGCAAGGATATCATCCTGCTCGCGGAAGGCCGGCTCGTGAACCTGGGCTGCGCCACCGGCCACCCTTCGTTCGTGATGAGCAATTCCTTCTCCAACCAGACCCTGGCGCAGATCGAACTCTGGAACAACCACAAGAACTACGAAAACAAAGTATATGTGCTGCCGAAGCACCTCGATGAAAAAGTGGCCCGCCTGCACCTTGGTAAGATCGGCGTGCAACTGGATGAACTGACCGCGGAGCAGGCCGAATACCTTGGCATTGCAAAGGAAGGTCCGTTTAAGCCGGAACATTACAGGTATTGATATTCCCTGAAAAATAAAAACGGGGCGTCCTCGCGGATGCCCCGTTTTTTTATGACAGGCATACAAAGCCATTTACCGGATCAGGCCGCCGCATGTTTGGGCATAGTCACATGTACCGTGGCCACCCGCTGCCGATACGGGCCGGGTTACCGTTGACTGGCTGCTTTTGCATCGGGTTGAAGATGTTGATTGGCAGGGCCGGTTAAAACCCATTCGGGGGATATTGAATGTATTTACAAATTACAGGACACCGCTCACGGTCACCAATAGCGGAAGATGGCAATCGCCTGTCATTCCCGTACTACAATCCCCCGTGAAATGCTGATAAAAAGGTTTAGCGTTTTTCATTAATACGCGTAAATCCCCGGTCAGTGGATGAGTGTCTTTGCCTCTGTAACCAGGCAATTGACAAGGGCCAGGAGGGCTTCCTGCTCCTTTGGACCCACATTGACCGTGATCGGTTTTTTGGTATTGCCCGTAAAGACTACCTGTGTCATCTTCCGGGTCATTAATCGCTGGAGCATGGTAGTGGGCGTGCCTGCGCTGTTTTTAAATACGAACTGGAAAAGCCCTTCGCAGTTCATCGTGCCGCCGTTGCGGTTCATGGTCTTCGATTTCAGCCCTTCGAAAAATACATCGGCGGTGGAATTATTGTCGAAACAGCGGTCGGCCCCTTCGATATTAAACAGTACGATGATCTCCTTGCTGTCGGCGTCGATCGTTACGGAACCGCCGTCGAGAAATACAAAACCGGTGGAAATCTTCACCTCCTTGGTAAAGGGATCCGTTTCACGGATCAGTTTACAATCCTGGGCGGAGGCGAACAATGGCCAGGGGAAAAACAATGTAAGCAGGAATTTCATCCGTGAAAATTATCATTAAAAATACTGAATCCTGCTTCTTTAGAAGGTCAATCTGACAAGAATGTTGCATCCGGCCGGGAAAAATATCCGCTTTGAACAACACTTCCTGGTACAGTCTCCCGTATTTTTAAAAAATCCCGTAAGTTTATTCTCATGAGCGAACCCGTCCATAAACTCCGCATGGCCTCCGGGCGGCTGGAAGCCCTGGGCGACGGCATCTTCAGCATCGCCATGACCATCATGGTGCTGGAACTGGCCCTGCCCGTGATAAAGGGCGATAACTGGAGCGATGTGGCCGCTGCCTTTAAAGAATCCTGGACCGATTTCCTCTGTTATATCATCAGTTTCGTCGTACTGGGCATCATGTGGTTCGGGCATCGCATGATGTTTGAATACATCGCCCGTACCAACCGTTATTTCATTTTCCTCGGGGTACTGTTTTATATGGTCGTTTGCCTGGTGCCCTTCAGCACCCGGTTCCTGGCGCGCGACACCCTGCAATGGTATGCCATCGCGGCATACGGGCTGAACCTGAGCCTGTGCAACCTGACCCTGTACCTGCAGTGGACCTATGGCATCAACCGCGGCTCGCTGATGGAGAAGGAATTGCCGGCAGAAGTGAGAAAGGAAGCGAAAATCCTGTTCCTGCTCTCTCCCGTGGTGTATGCTTTTGCCATCGGGTTGTCATTCGTGTTCCCGGTGGGCAGCATTATCATATTCGTGGTCACGCCGGTGCTGTACCTCATCCCCAACAAACTTGACAAATACCTTCCCTGAACCGGCCATTGACATGTGAAAAACTTTTATGCCCCGGAAACCGCTTCCCAGCATGAAAATTGCACGTATATCCGCTCAACGGTTTTTATGCAAATCGAATTCATTAAAATGGTTCAGTTCTCCCTGCTGGTAAAAGCCGGCGACCGGTTGCGGGAATTTAATTTCCGGCAATTGCGGGACCCCGGGGAACCCCGGTTTTCTGTGAATGTATGTGATGAAAGAGGCAACCGGATCGTTTTCCGGCTCCAAAAAAAAGAAGATAACTGGAGGATCCCCGACAACGATTTGCCCGAATGGGTGCTGCGGAACGAGGAAGGTATCGGGCTGGCAGTGGATGAAGAATTAAGAAAATGGCAGGTTCCCGGTCAGGGATTCCGGGGTTAACCCTCATTTTTCCGGAAACGTATCCTTATTTTTTCCTCCTGCTCGGGACTGAGTTTTGAAGTTTTCTTCAGCAATTCGATAAAATAATTCACTTCTTCGGCGGTGGCGGGGCAACCTATATTCTGCCCGCCTTCAGGCAATTCCCCTTCCTTGTGAATCTTGGAATCGGCCAGCAGTTTACCGTCCTTGTCGAAGATCAGCCAGAAAGGTATACCCTGTCCCTCGCCGTGGTACTGCCTGCGCATGTCATCGGCGCCCGGGTTCTCCAGCTGCTTCTTATCCTTGCTCTCGTCGACCACGAGGTGGCGGATCACGAAATTATCGTCAAAGAATTTTTTACAGCTGGGATCGTTCAGGCTTGTATCCATGCGGTGGCACCAGCCGCACCAGGACGCGTGGAACATCACCAATACGTTCTTCTTCTCCTTAGCGGCCGTTTTAAAAGCCGATTTCATGATCGTTTCGGCGGATTCGGCGGCGGGCGCGGGCTGAGCCCTGGCGTTCGGTGCCATCAATACAAAGAATGCGGTGGCCAGGACAATAATTTTCATAGCTGCGTTTATGATAGCTAAGTTAACCGTTCCTGCTAAAATTGCTTACTAAAGAAGTTTAATAGTTTGTTATTTGCGGGGAAAAGGAAATCTTTGCAGTCTTTCAGCCAAGAGTAAACAGCAGGCAGTGAACAAAGCTGAAATAAAACTGTTACCCCACCCATGAACTATGAACCATGAACCTTAAACCATGATCCAGGCTTATAACTTCCTTGCCTCCTGGCAATTGTTCCCCGAAAAAGGCGTCTATGAATACGGCGAGCGCCCGAAAAGCGGGATCTATAAGATCGAAGCGGTGCCCGACAGCAAACTGCTGCTCATTTATCATAACTGGGTCACACTGGAGAACCAGGCATTCGGCGCCAGTTATAAAATACTGGCCGATGGCGAACTGAACGATGCCGGGGACTTACAGGTGGCCGATAAGCTGCAGGCCGTATTTCCCGACAGCATCAGTTTTGAGATCCACTTTTATAAGAACGGGCAGGTAGCGCTGCACGTGGTACACCAGATCATGCCCAACGGTTACCTGAAATTAACGCAGCAGGGAATAAAAGAAGACGGCACCCCTTATACCAATACGGAGATCTATCATAAACAACTAAGCGTACTCCCCTACTCCGCCGCAGTTTCCGGGGCAATCGTAAAACCCAACGAGGAGGGGATCATCAAACACAAGGCGCTGACCGCGATGGAGGAGCAGACCAATATGCAGCTCGAGCAGATCCGGAAGCAAATCGAACTGCTGGCCCTGCAGGCGCACGAGATCCAGAAAAGAAAAGAGCTGTCGCTGATGATCTACGGCGCAAAACTTTCCTTCAAACCCAATATCGGCCAAACCTATTACCTCTACCAGAAGGAAGATGACAGTCACATGCTATCGCTGGTATCACCGAAAGAATGGGGAAAAAACGGGCCGTTCAAAAAATTCATCGCGGCGGTGCAGTTGCTGGCCGATCATACCTGGAAGGAACTTTGAGGGAGAAAGCCACGGAAGTAGGGGGAACACAGTCAGGTTAAAAACTTTATTTCTTGAAATGGGGCACCGGTAATTTGAATCTGCAGGTGCACCGTTCACCCGGGGCTCCGCGGTTTCTTCTTAATTTTACCACATGACCAAACTATCCGTCAACATCAACAAATTCGCCACGCTGCGTAATTCACGTGGCGGCAATAATCCTGATGTGGTGAAAGCAGCAGTGGATGCCCAGCGTTTCGGGGCCGACGGGGTAACGGTGCACCCGCGACCCGATGAGCGGCATATCCGCTACGAAGATGTGCGCCAGATTAAAAAAATCATCACGACCGAATTCAATATCGAAGGTAACTGCCGGGAAAAATCCTTCGTGGATCTCGTGCTCGAGACCCGCCCCGACCAGGTGACCCTGGTGCCGGACGAGCTCGGACAGCTAACTTCCGATCACGGCTGGGACACTATTCAGCACCGGGAATATTTACAGGAGATTATTCCCGTTTTCAGGAAAGCAGGAATCCGTGTTTCCATTTTCGTTGACCCGGTGATTGATATGATTGTGGGCGCCGCGGCAACCGGGACAGACCGGGTGGAATTGTACACGGAAGCGTATGCAAAACAATACACGGTATTCAGTCAACAGTCTGCGGCCGGCAGCCGGCAGCAGGCAGTGGCGCCCTATATAGCTGCCGCCCAAAAAGCCCGTGAACTGGGACTGGGCATCAATGCCGGCCATGACCTCGACCTGCACAACCTGCGTTACCTCAAACAAAATATACCCTGGCTGGATGAAGTGAGCATCGGGCATGCCCTGATCTGCGATGCGCTCTACCTCGGTTTTGAAAACGCGATTCAACTCTACAAACGCCAGTTAAGCGATAGCGATTAAAGCGGAGCTTTATGAAGGGAAACATTTATAGCATCTACAAATCATTAACCGGGACCAGGTAAAAAATTAAAACCGGCGCTGCCAACCGCCCGCCGCAAAAACCTGATCCAACTCAGGGGAACCCCAAAAAAATTTCATGGATTCAATTGAAAATATCCTGCAGCGACAACCAACACCGGGACTGCACTATCTCTTTTTCGACAGCGGCAAAATCCTGTACCAATCCATCCGGGGAATGGCGGATATCGGGCAACAAAAAAAAATTACCGGAGACACAATGTATCACTGCTTTTCCATCACCAAGACCTTCACCGCCCTGGCCGTACTGCAACTCGCGGAAAAAGCTTTGCTGGAGATGGATGCGCCTGTCAAAAAATTCCTTCCCGGTTTTCTCTACCCGCCCGAAATCACCATCAAACAGTTATTAACGCATTCAGCCGGTATTCCCGGTCCTATTCCCCTGAACTGGATTCACCTGCCGGAGGAGCACAAGGACTTTGACCGCGACAAATTTTTTGGCAGGCTGTTCGCGAAACATCACCGCGCCCGTTTCCGGCCAAATGAAAAATTCGCCTATTCCAACCTGGGTTATGTGCTGCTGGGACAGGTGCTGGAGAAAATTTCCGGCTTGCCCTATGAGCAATACATTATTCAAAACATCATTGAAAAACTCGATCTCGCCCCGGGCGAACTCGGGTTCACCATTCCCGGGGAGGGCCGGATGGCCAAAGGATATCACCCGCGTTTCAGTTTTTCCAATGCGCTGCTGGGATTCCTGATCGACAAGAAAAAATTCATGGGCCATGCTGAAGGTTCCTGGAAGCCTTTTAAAGACTATTATATCAACGGCGCTCCCTATGGTGGACTGATCGGCTCTGCGCCGGCGCTTGTAAAATATGCGCAGGAACTCCTGAAACCCGGGGGACAATTGCTGGGTGATGAACTTAAACAATTATTGTTCCGGGAAAACCATACGAATAATGGTAAACCGACCGGCATGTGCCTCTCCTGGTATACCGGTAACCTGCATGGCCATACCTATTATACCCATGCCGGCGGCGGCGGGGGCTATTATGGCGAGATCCGGGTTTATCCCGGTCTGCATAAGGGGAGCGTGATCATGTTTAACCGGACGGGCATGCGCGACGAACGGTTTTTAGATAAAACGGACAGCTTTTTTATCAGCATAAAGTAAACTGGATGATCGGCGCCCTGGCAACAATATTATTATTTTACCTTCAGCAAGACTTAAATGCTGTTTCCTTCTCATGAAACCAAAATTTAAAGCGCCCCAATTAAAATTGCTGGTTTTTTTGTTACTGCTGTGCCATGGCGCGGCCGCACAGCAAACTAAGATCGGTTCGCTGCTGTTTTCGCAGCTGAACAGCGAAAACAAACCGGCGGCAACCCTTTTCAGTGTGTTGCATGTTTTTGAAAACAACTCACAGCAACGGGGCAGAAAGATCCCGCTCTATATCGAAGTATTACCGGCCACCGACAGCGGTAAAAAGCAGGATCCGCTCTTCATATTAATGGGCGGGCCCGGGCAGGCTGCAACAGACCTGGTCGCATTTTTCGCTGACATCATGGCGCCTGTAAACCGGCACAGCGATATCGTATTCATTGATCAGCGCGGAACCGGCCGCTCCCATCCGTTAAAACTTTCCATGAATTACCTTTCACTGCAGGATTATTTTAATGACGAGTTTTTGAATGATACGCTCATCCGGGGCCAACACGAAAGAATGGCACGGCAAAGCGACCTGCGCTGCTACGGTACCCTTAATGCCGCAATTGATCTTGAAACCGTTCGAAGGGCGATGGGATATGGTCGTATACATATTTATGGCACTTCATACGGTTCCAGGCTGGCCCTGACTTATATGAAAATGCACCCGGCGAATGTTCATACCGCGACTTTAAAAGGCATTGTCCCGGATAAGCTGGTCATCCCCTACCGTTTTGCAGCCGATGCGCAAAAAAGCCTGGACTATCTCGTGGCGGATTGCGCCTCCATCGACTCCTGCAGGGTCGCGTTTCCCGGTCTTGAAACGGAAATCAGGAAACTGTTTGCATCCGTATTACCGGCAAAAACAAGTTTGCTGAATCCGCAGACTCAAAAAAATGAAACAGTAGAAATCAGTAATGCATCCGCAGCCATCACGCTTCGTGTCCTCCTGCTCTCCCCCGCTTCCGCGGTTACTATCCCTTTCCTGGTCACGGAAGCGAATAAAGGAAATTTCACGCCGCTTGCCAACTCAATCATCGCAGTCAAAAAATCCTATATAACCGGATTGTACGATGGCATGTCGCTCTGTGTAACCTGTTTTGAAGATTATCCCTTACTTATAAAATTACCGGCGCCCGACCGGGACAAAAGTTTTTTGTCAGACTACTGGATAAATCGGATCAAGATCCCCTGTAAAATCTGGAACCCCGACGGTAGACTGGCCAGGCAACCCAAACTAACCCTGATGAAAACCCCGGTATTATTGATTTCATCCGAAAGAGACCCCGCCACCCCGCCCGCTTACGGTGAGGAGGTGCTGAAATATTTCCCGAACGGAAAGCATATCATTATCAGCCAGGCAAGCCATTCCTTTAACGGCATGACGGATTGTGTTGAAAATATCATATGCGATTTCATGCTGCGCGGTACGACCAGGAACATCAGGGCTGATTGTACCCATTCGATCCGGTTTCCCGCTTATAAACTGAAATAATTACTGGTTATTTACTGAAAACCGGGAATCCCGAATCCTGTACAGGAAATTTTATACAAATGGAATCCCTTTTCGTGATTACTGTTTTAATTTGGGACAAAATTTTTTTTGACGGAATAACCGGCCAACCGATACAAATACCCATGCTGACAATCACCCGCACGAACGCAGATAATGCCGATTTCCGGCAACTCGTGGCGGCGCTGGACGCGGACCTGCGCATCCGCGACGGCGAAGATCATGGCTTCTATGCCCGGTTTAACAGGATTGAGATGATCAATCATGCCATGGTGGCTTATCAGGATGGCAAACCCGCGGGATGCGGCGCATTTAAACCTTTTTCGGATGAGGCGGTGGAAATAAAACGGATGTATGTTACCCCGGAACAGCGTGGAAAAGGAATCGCTTCTGTCGTCCTCGCCGGTTTGGAAACATGGGCCCGGGAGATTGGCATGAAGCGTTGCGTACTGGAAACCGGGATGAAGCAGCCCGAAGCCATCGCGCTCTATACGAAAAACGGGTATGTCCGTATTCCCAATTTCGGGCCATACGCCGGTGTGGAGAACAGCGTATGCTTTGAAAAGAAAATTATTGTTTGAACCTGCTCTTCATCCCTGTTTAAAATACCTGCGATCCGTTACTGCTAAACAATTAAATTTATCTCACAAAACCGAACAGAACAGTATATGATTTCCCCCGCTTTCTCCGTCCTGTCCTCGCAGCGTTTACTGCTGCGGCAATTACTGGAAACAGACGAGGCCTCCATTTTTGCACTACGCACCGATGAACGGGTTAACCGTTTTATCGACCGGCCGGCCCCGAAAGAAATCAGTGAAGCGCGGGCCTTTATCAGGAAGATCAATAACGGTATCGAACGCGGTGAAACTTTTTACTGGGCGATAACGCTGCAGGATAAACCCGAACTGATCGGCACCATCTGTATCTGGAATATTTCCGCCGATAAAAAAACCGGTGAGCTGGGATATGAACTGCTCCCGGCCTTCCAGGGCAGGGGAATCATGCGGGAAGCGGTGGGGCGGGTCATTTCCTTCGCCTTTGAAGCTATGGGACTTACTAAGCTCGAAGCCTTCACGCATAAGGACAATACCCCTTCAACGCGGCTGCTGCTGGCTCATGGATTTGTGCTGGTGCCGGAGAGAATGGACGCGGAGAATGAGAACTACCGGGCCTATGTGTTGAGAAAATCTTTGGATGTATAAGCAGCTGTTTGTAAAGAATGATTTCACGGAGAGGTTAGATTTTGGAATTTCGGAATTTTGGAATTTTGGAATTTCGAAATTTCGAAATTTCGAAATTTTCCTCCGTTCGGAAATGCATTACACTCTTTCGGT
>CAYNSL010000070.1:12301-17922 GCA_964399755.1 uncultured Chitinophaga sp.
AATTTCGAAATTTCGAAATTTTCCTCCGTTCGGAAATGCATTACACTCTTTCGGTCGCTAAATTTTGCCATGAAAATTATCATAATAGAAATTTCGTATTCCTCACTTAGTCTACCAAATGTAAAACATGCTATTTCAAACAATGCCGGACTAAGTAACCGACTTTGCGATAACAGAATCTCCCACACCCGTAACCCGTAACCCGTAACTCGTAACTCATAACAATTAACTTTGCACCATGGCAGAAGACCTGCACATCATTTCAGGCACCAAAAAAGACCAGTACCAATCCCTGCTCCCGCAGATCAGGGGTTTGCTGGAGGGAGAACCCGACCTGGTGGCCAACCTTGCCAATATGGTCGCCGCGCTGAAAGAACAGTTTGGCTGGTTATGGGTTGGGTTTTACATCGTGAAAGCGGATGAACTCGTGTTGGGTCCTTTCCAGGGACCCGTGGCCTGCACCCGGATCAAAAAAGGCCGTGGCGTTTGCGGCACGAGCTGGGCGGAGGCCAAAACGCTGATCGTGCCCGACGTAGAAAAATTTCCCGGCCATATCGCCTGCAGCAGCCTGTCGAAGTCGGAGATCGTCGTACCGCTGATCCGGCAAAACGAAGTAGTGGCCGTACTGGATGCAGACAGCGCCGACTACGGCTGTTTTGATGAAACCGACAGGTATTACCTCGAAAAGATAACCGCGCTTATTACATTCTGATCCCATGCTCAGGACTATTTCCATCCTCGTCAGCGGCAAAGTGCAGGGCGTTTACTACCGGCAAAGCACACGCGAAATTGCACGTGAACTGGGCATCACGGGCTTTGTCCGGAACCAGCCCGGCGACACCGTGCTGATCATCGCTACGGGCACTGCTGAACAACTGGAACAACTGACCACCTGGTGCCGGCAGGGCCCGCCTCGGGCGAGGGTGGATACGGTGGTCATCAACGAAGTCCCGTTTCAATCCTTCCCCCATTTCACCATAGAAAGGCATTAGCCTTATCCGTTAATGCGCTGCGTGCAGGTAGGCGATCAGCAGCAAGACCAGGTTACAGGCCACGACAAGGAACTGCGCCATGAACCAGCATTTGCCGTGATGGCGTTTCAGTTTTCGTACCCGGTTCTTATGATAATGATGGATATGCGGGGTTTCATCCATGGCCGGCACATGGCCATGTCCCTTTTCGGCGGGGCTGTGCGGCGCGGCGCCCGGGGCATTCCTAAGCGGTGTTTCCGTACTGGCTTGCGCCGGCGCTTTGGAACCCTCACTGTGATTAAGGTCACTTACTGTAGCCGAAGTGGCGGTTAATTTTCCTGCCGAAGCGGTTTGGGTATTTCCCAAAACCATGGCCAGGGACAGGATGCTGCAGATGAAATATTTTGTCATAAAAAATGTTTTATGACCCAAATTTTCCTCTACAGAAGGCCGTGAATCAAGGTGGTAAATGCGGGAAAAAGAAATGCCGTGGATCAGCGCGTTAAAGCCGTTAACAATTGCGTGGTAATGCGGGTGGGCGATGCTTCAGTAGTACTACGCCGGAAGCAGCAGAACTACGCTGACTAACCCATTTATGGTATATCCGGATATATGCTGCCTATAGGAGAGCTGCGTAGTTATACGTATATTAGGGTAGTAACTACGCAATCGCGTTTCGGCCCCTTTGAAAGTCGATGACGGCGGCATATTTTAGTTCAGGAATTATCCTGCCTTTAGAAAACTCCCCGGTTAATACTTACCCGATTTCACTTGCATAAAGCATCAAATGATCCGAACCGGAAATATTATTATGAACCAAAAACCATCAATATGAAAAAAACTTTACTACCCGGTGCCCCCGGGTAAAGAATAAATCCGGCAGATTACATGTAAACAATATCATAATTTAATTTTTAAAACGCTTTTTATGCTTACACTACAGGAATACCAGATGTTGTTTGATCCCGTATTCAGGTACAACACACCCCTGAAAGATTGCGAGAAAATGGTGCTCACGATCAGTTTCGACAATATGACCGATCCCACCGAAATGTATCTCCATTATATGCCTTCACGGGATGTAGCCCATGGCAGCGGCCCGGTGGGAACTCCCGGGAGGATCCTGGGCACGAATGTAAATCCTCCCCCCGCATTTGATACGACCGGGATGCAGATCGGCAATAATGAAATGGACCTCGCGCTGTACAAGGATACTACCGGTAACTGGCTCGACTTCGATTACCTAACCCTTACCCCCACACGAAACGGCGATTACCTTGGATTTGATATCGTTGCCTTTAAAAATTCAGTCCTCGGACCCGTACCGGTAAACCTGCCCGCACTGGGAAGAGCCAGCAAACCTTCTCCCCCGGCGCCACCCCAGTTCTTAGATCCGGATAAATAAAACTGCATTATGACCTGTCCGGGTTTAGTTGTAAATTCGGACAGATCATTAAAAACCAAACCAATTATGCCAAGTCAGCTTATTTTACCCCCGCAGAAATTCAGGTTCAGGGATATCACCGAGCAGTTCCCCACCTCGGGCAACCCGAAGAAAAAAGTTTTTTTCCAGGCCGAACTCCGGGGCATCTCGGGCGGCAATGCCACTTTCGGGGTTATTGCCTATCCCTCATGGAAAGAAGGGAACAAATGGATCGTGGGCACAAAAGTCAGCGGCGTAGACAGCGGCGCGGAACCCAAAACGGAACCGCTGAACGTGCCCATCGGGTTTGCCAATAACGAGATCCTGCTGTCGCTTAAACTGTCCAAAAAGAACAAAAAGAAAAACCGGAAAAAAAGAAGCCGGAAAAATCCGCGCAAGGGCCGCTGGACCGAATTCATGCGCGTGGCGCGCCGCGTTTGCAAGGATGCGAAACTTCTGGAAGAATCCGAATTGCTGTTTGAAGCGCGGATATCTGAAAATCCCCACCTTGAATACGATGTGACGATGGACATGGGAGGCACTACCTTATCGGTACAGACCAAGCCCTCCCCGCCCGCGCCGCCTGAAGCCTAGTAACCATTTTCCGGGGGAGGAATCGAACCGCCCCGGCCCACCTAAAAACCAACTTTATGGCAAAGTCAAACCACTCAAACAGCATTATGCTGAAGGTGCAGACGCTGCACTGGGCATCCATACCCAAACTGAACAACCTGAAAAGAATTGTATTCCAGTTTGACGTGAAAGCGGACAAGGGCGGCCATAAACATTTCCAACTGGTCGCCTATCCTTTTTACCGTTTCAACAATAAATGGAAAGTGGGCGAGAAAAGATCCATGCCGGTACCCAAAGGAGCAAAAGCGCATTTCTTCAAGCTGCCGCTTACGCTGGGCAATCTCGTGCTGGGACAAGCCAAGATCAGCAAGCTCATGAAACATGGGGGACCGGCATTCCGCCTCATCCCTAAATTGTACAAGGCGAACCCACATGCCGAATACGATATCGTGGATTCCTCGAACACTTTGTTAACCGACGCCAAACCTTCGCCCCCCGCGCCGCCCGAAGCGTAAACCATGCTCTATACCCTTCGTGTCATATTCGACTGGTCCGAAGTCTGGGCGCTGCTGATACCTTTGTTCATGATGGTTCGGTACAAACGTACCGAACCCTATTTGAAACCCGTCCGGATCTTTGTGATCACCGCCCTGGTGATCAACCTGGTGTCTACGGTGATCTGGTACCGCTTAAAACTGGGTATCCATTTGCCCGGCTGGCTCGACAGTAACAGTTTTTGTTACAATGCCGCCTCCATTGCCCGTCTTGTATTGTTCAGCTGGTTTTTCATTTTACTGAAACAACGGTTTATGCACCGGGTAAAATTCGCCCTCCCCTTCCTGTTCCTGGCGCTTACCCTGGTGAATTTTATTTTTTTCGAGGACTTTTATACCCACAGCATTTTCAGCACCAGGCTCCTGGCCACCGAAGCGGCTATTTTACTGTTCTATTGCCTGCAATACTATATTTACCTGCTGATCGAAGACCGGGAATTACCCCTCCCCAGGCAACCGGGTTTCTGGATCGTAACCGGGCTGACCTTTTATGTGGCCATCAGTTTTTTTATTTTCCTGTTTTATGGATCGCTCACGGCCGATGACGTGAAGTTTGCCGTCGACATCTGGGACGTGCATAACGTTGCGTATATCTTCCTGTGCATCTGTATCGCGATAAATTTTTACCGGAAACGTGAAGTTTGACCTGACCCTGCAAGTGATCCTGGGCATCGCCGTGATGCTGCTGATGGTGGTGAGCATCCTGCTGGCCGTGATCTTTAACCAGCGCAAAAAAAACCAGCACCGTACTGCCCTGGAAAAACTCCGCGAACAGCAGCAGAACCAGCTGATCGAAGCGGCCGTACGCAGCGAAGAGATGGAGCGGCACCGCATCGCGGAAACCCTGCACGATGAAGTGGGCGCTATTCTTTCTTCGGCCAAACTGCACCTGCTGGGCATCAAGGCGGGGATGCTCGATACCCGCGACCAGCAATTGCACGAAAAAGGACGCGAACTGCTGAACGAAGTGATCCAGAAAGTGCGGGGCATATCGCACAACCTGCATTCCAATATCCTCAAGGAATTCGGGCTGAACGAAGCGATCCGGCATTTTATCAAGAAAGTCACGCAGGGAACGGTGATCAACGCCAGCACGGCGCTGGACGACCATTACAAGACCCTGAACCCGGATGAAGATATCAGCATGTACCGGATCGTGCAGGAACTGGTGAACAATATCCTGAAATACGCCCATGCCAGCGAATGCCTGATCAGTTCGCAGCTAACCGGCAACGAACTGGACCTGGTGATCTTTCACAACGGCGACGGTCTTACGCAGGAACAGTTCGAGGAACTGCGCTACCAAAAAGAGGGGCTGGGACTGAAAAATATCCAGAACCGTATTATCTTGCTGAAGGGAACCATCCGGTTCACCCGCGGGGAAGAAGGGTACCGGATCAATATACATGTGCCCGTTAAAACGAATACCGCAGTATGAGTACCATTAAAATCGCCATAGCCGACGACTACAAGATCTACCGCGACGGTTTGAAAGTGGGACTTTCTGCAGACGAGAACCTGGAAGTCCTTTTCGAAGCCGACAACGGGGAAGACCTGTTAAAGGGTCTGGAGACCATTGCGCCGGACGTGATCATCATGGACCTGAAAATGCCCATCATGGATGGTATGGAAGCCACCAAACTGGTGCGTAAAAAATACCCGTCCATGAAAGTGCTGGTGGTAAGCATGTACGAAGACGATAAATTCATTATCCACCTCATGGAAAACGGCGCCAACGGCTACCTGCTGAAAAACGCGGAACCCGAAGAGATCCGCCGTTCCATTTACGCGGTGCATGAAAACGGCTATTATTTCAACGACCTGGTCAATAAAGCCCTCCTGAAGAAACTGGTCCTGAAAAATAATCTCAAGCCTTCCTTTAACCAGAACGTGGAACTGACCGAACGCGAACTGGAAGTATTAAAACTGATCTGCGAGGAAAAGACCGCGTCGGAGATCGCCAAAGAGATATTCTTAAGTCCCCGTTCCGTGGAAGGGATCCGGCAGCGCCTGATCGAGAAAGTGGGTGTGCGGAATTCAGCGGGACTGGTGATGTTCGCGGTAAAGAGCGGGATTGTGGATTAGGGGGCGGAGGTCGGA
>CAYNSL010000071.1:0-3374 GCA_964399755.1 uncultured Chitinophaga sp.
TTATTCACCGCGGCGAGAATGCGGAAGGGGAGATAGGATTTGTCGTAATACCGGATGGTCTTCAGCAGTTCACCGCTGTTGCTGTAATACACGCGGGCCTGGATGCCGCCCATTTCAAACCAGGCGACGCTGTAGTTTTCATACACGCTCCAGCTGGTATGCACCGCGCTTTCAAATGTTTTGGCAAAAGCTTCCCGGACAACCGGAGCCGGTTCTCCGGGATCGGCGGCCGCCGTTAAACCCTGCAGCAGCAGGAAGAAATAAATTAATTTTTTCATGGTTATACTTTTTGGCTGGTATAAATATAAGTACGGGGAGAGGCGATTGCCTCCGGGTATTGTCAGGGATGGTTGAACGGGAAAAAATAAGCAGCCTGTGACAAATGCGGGGAACCGGATCCGGGGGTAAACGGAAGATTTGTTATGTAATAGTGAAAGCCGCCGCATCCACCGGGTAGTAATTCGGATGAACGGTAAGCAGAAAAACAGCGAACCGTCCGCCCGTTTTGTCTGACAGTAAAGCACCTGCTATGAGCGCTTACCTTTTCCGCATCACCGAGGATAATAAATTTTCCCTCAACCGGCCGCATGAGTCGAACCGGGTTTATTATTCCGAACTGTACAACTGGGATACCCGCAACGCCTTTCGCAGCTTCAGCCTGAAATACGTGCTCGACGGTGTGATCAATTATATTTCGGGGCGCGACAAATACGAAGTAAAAGCGGGTTCATTCCTTATCGCCGACAAACGCGAGGGCGTGTCCGCACATTTTGCATCTTCCTCGCTTACCAAAAGTATTTGTATCGATATCAGCACGGATATCGTGTCCGAAGCCGCCACGGTGATGTCGGCCAAAGAAGATTTTGATTTTGAGAATTACCTTAACCATTATTTCAAGGACGCCGTGCTTTGCCAGAAAGTGTATCCCACGCGGGAGAGCATGCTGGGCGGCAAACTGGCGGAACTGCTTCACCTGCTCCAAACCGGGAATGTCGCCGCCCTGAACAACGAATGGTTTCTTGAAATGACCGAACTGATCATCCTGCAGGAAAAAGGGAACTGGCTCGCGCTGAACGGGATCAAATCGGTAAAACCCTCGACGCGGCTCGAAACCCTGGCCCGGCTGAACAGGGCCCGTGCCTATATGGATGAGATGTACCTGCAAAATCCCGAGATGGCAGAAGTGGCGCGTTTCGGGGCGCTGTCCGAATTTCATTTTTTCCGTTCCTTCAAACAGGCTTTCGGCATCACACCCTACCGTTACCTCCTACAGAAAAGACTGGAACATGCACGTTCGCTACTCCGCCAAAACAGGCCCGTAAAGGAAATCGCGCGCACCTGCGGATTCGCCGATATCTTCACGTTCAGCAAGGCCTTTAAAAAAGCATACGGCATTTCGCCCTCGGTGTTCAGGAATCGTTAATCCTATTGTCTTAAACTGCCCGATTCGCAACCGGTAACCTGATTCCCGTTTGTGCCGTTAATTTTATTCCTTAACCATACGCATATGAAAATAGTAACAGGGAGCCTCCTGCCCCTTACCTGCTGCCTGCTCCTTTCCTGCGGTAAAAAAGAAAATCAATCGTCCATCGTCCAGTTCCGCAACGGTGTTTTACATACCGGCGTGTACGGGAACGCGGATATCGGTGCGCTGAGCGGGGAACGCTGGCATGCGCAAACCGGGAGCGCCATCCGCTCTACACCCGCGGTATATAACGGTAACGTATATGCGGGAAGCGGCGATGGTAACCTGTACTGCTGGGACGCGCAAACGGGTCGCGAAGTGTGGCGCTTTGCCGCCACGGCTTCCGTTTGCTCTTCCCCCTGCATCGCGGGCGGACGTATTTATGTCACCGACCGGGCCAATACCCTGTTTTGCGTTTCCGCCCGTACCGGCACGCTGGTATGGAAAAAAGAGTTGGGGAAGCCCCGGGTTTACGACTGGGCGTTTGACCCTTACCGTTCTTCGCCTGTGGCCGACAGCGGCGTCTTATATGCCGGGAGCATGGATGGTAAATTATATGCCATGGATCCGGCAAGCGGATCAGTACACTGGACCTATGATGCCGGGGCGGTGATCCTTTCCACGGCCGCTGTACATGACCATACCGTTTTTATCGCCGATGCGAATGGCCGTCTTCATGCGGTAACCGCAGCAGCGGGTAAACTTAAATGGATATTCCGCACGCATGGCGACAGCCTGCGTAATGAAGAGGCCGGGTTCGACCGTAAGGCGATCCTGTCAACACCCGCCATCCATAACGGGCTTGTTTTTTTCGGGGGCCGCGACGGCTGGCTCTATGCCGTGGATGAAAAAAGCGGTACGGAAAAATGGGAACTGGATTACAATGTTTCCTGGGTGATCGCTTCGGCCGCGGTGCGGGGCGATACGCTGGTGACGTCCACTTCCGACGGGCACTATATCAACGCGGTGGATACCCGCACGGGAAAAGAGATCTGGCGATTCACGATCAAACAACCCGCCTGGTCATCACCGGTCATTGTATCTAACACGGTACTGGCCGGTACCGGCGACGGTTATATTTACGTGCTCGATCTCGTTACGGGAAAAGAAAAATCACGGTACCGCTTAGGCGAAAAAATATTTTCCTCCCCCGTTATCGCCGGCAACACCCTGTATATCGGCTGCGACGACGGCGCGCTCTACGCCCTGGCGGCGGAAACAGGATCCGCGCCGGCCGTACCGGCGCATAAAGCGGTATTCTGGATCAGCAACCCGCCCTCCGTTTATTTTAAATACGGGATCGACCTGTATATCCGCGATTATTTCATCGCCGAAGGTTATTCCCTGCTGGATGCAAAAACGGTCGACAGTTTCATGCGTAAAAGAACGGATGACCGGGAACCCTCGGTGATCGTGTTCGCCACGAATTTTTTCCCGGAAAGCATCGTCAGCGGGGCATACCATTCTTCGATCATATATCAATACCTGCAACAGGGGGGCAAGGTGCTGGTTTTGGGACAAAACCCCGCCGTCTTCGATTATGATTATCCCAAAAATGAAATCCTGGGTTTTAAATATTCTCGTTCCGATTCCATTCTCGGCATCCGCTATCCTTTCGACGACCTGCGCAGCAACAAAGGACCACTCGGTTCAACCGTAACCGAAGTGGGAAAGAAATGGGGGCTGGCCCATACCATCGTTAGTCAAAGCGCCCTGCCCCCTGCTGCGGTAACCCCGCTCGCCCTGAATGAAAATGGCGAGGCGGCGTATTGGGTAAAGCGTTACGACGGGAAAGAAGGCGCCGGTTTTGTGCAGCTCTGGTTCTCGGTAAAGAATATCGGATGTATGGAAGAAGCGAAGCGGGTGGCGGAGTATGGGATGAAGTAGGGGGAGGAGGTCGGAGGTCGGA
>CAYNSL010000071.1:3474-7275 GCA_964399755.1 uncultured Chitinophaga sp.
ATCTTTTATCAAAAGAAAGAATTACAAAGTGAAAATTTTTTTCCCTTCAGGGAACAGGAGTAAAATCATGTTTACGCTGTTTACAATTACATAAATCATTTCGTCATTGTTTCGTCATATTAATTAAATATGATTTTAAACAGTATTTCTTCAAGCAGCTGCATCAGCGACAATCAGCAGGAATTGACAAACCATTTCAATTAAGCAGGAATAGACATTACGCGCAAGCATCACCGTTATTTTCCGGGTTGTCATGGAAGCGAACAAGTTTATGTAATGTAAAACCGCTTCAACATGAAAAGACTGCTACTGCTGCTCTCCGCACTCGGGATGTTTTCCATCATGGCATTCAGCCAGAAAAGAACGGTCACCGGTAAGGTGATCGATGAAACCGGCGCCGCCGTGCCCGCCGTTTCCATCCGCGTTAAAGGAACAAAGGAAGGGATGGCCGCCGATATCAACGGCCGGTTCAGGCTATCGCTGAAAACTGGCGACGTGCTCGTGATCACCGGCGGCGTGGAAGAAAAAGAAGTGACCGTGGGCGCCGAAAGCGACATGACGATCACCGTGAAGCGCGCGGCCACCACGGAAAAGGAAGTGATCGTTACCACCGCGCTCGGGATCCGCAAAAGACCGCGTGAAGTGGGCGTGGCCAATACCACCCTGCGTTCGGATCAGATCACCAACGGGCAATCACCGCGGCTGGGACAGGCGCTGTCGGGTAAAGTGGCCGGTCTTACCGTCTTCAATACTTCCAATGCCGTGGACGCCGCGCCACGCATCGTTTTGCGCGGCAACCGTTCCATCACCGGCGACAATACGGCGCTGATCGTGGTGGATGGCGTGCCGGTGCCCGCCAGTACCCTGAATTACCTGAACCCGAACGACGTGGAAAGCGTAACCATATTAAAAGGCGGTCAGGCCGCCACGCTCTACGGACCCGAAGGTGTGAACGGGGCCCTCGTGATCACGACGAAAAAAGGAGGAGGAAAACCGCAGATACAATTCTCCAGTACCACCAATTTTGAAGACGTAGCCTACCTGCCCAAAGACCAGAAAGAATTCGGCTCGGGTTCCGGTTACGGGCTAACGCTGGAAGAAAATTTCCGCCCCTTCGAAAACCAGCAATACGGCGACCGCTTCGACGGTTCGATCCGCTCGGCGGGGCGCAAACTGGAAGACGGTTCTTTCCAGTCATACCCCTACGAATATATTCCCGGTATCCGCCGCAAGGTCTGGAACACGGGTGTGTCGGTAACCAACGATATCAGCATCTCCGGCGGCGATGCCAACAGTAAATTCTACCTCTCTTTCCAGGACGCGTATATCAAGGGTATCGTGCCGAAAGACGTATATCACCGCGACGCGCTCCGCTTCAACGGGTCGAAGACCTATGGAAAGTTCAAGGCTTCTTTCGACGGTACCTTCGCCTTTGATAAATCTGACCGCACCAGTTCCAATTTTTATTTCTTCGCGCTGAATACGCCCGCCTGGGTGCCCATTGATAAATTAAAAGACTGGCAGACCAATCCCTTTGCCAATCCCAACGGGTACTTCAACGATTATTATAATAATCCCTGGTACATGCTCGACAACAACCGCCTCGTGGGCCGTAACAATTATTTCAACGGGAACGTGGCGCTGAATTTCAAACCGGTGAGCTGGATCGAGTTTAACTACCGGCTGGGTACGGCGATCAACAACTATTCTTCCAAGGGATGGACCGACCGCTTTGATTATTCCGAATACGCCAAGGGAAATCTGGCCGTAAAACCCGTTACCGCCAACCCGCAGTATAACGACTATAGTTATGTATGGCGGGCGCGCAATACGCCCATCCCCGGGGCGGTTGCCGACGGATCGGGATTTGACTGGCGGATCAATTCGGATTTCTTTGTTACCCTGGATAAAACATGGGGCGATATTTCCTCCAAACTTATCCTTGGCAACAGCATCCAGGATCGTAAAGCAAAAGACATGAATGCCGCCACAACTTCGGTGATCATACCCGGTCTCTTTAATATCGGCAACCGCTCGGGCGAGATCGTGGGTAATGAAACCACTGCGCAGCAAAGAAGGGTGGGCCATTTCGCCGACCTGACCCTTGGCTTTAAGGACAAAGTATTCCTGCACGGATCGGTACGGCACGACGCGTCCTCGCTTTTCTTCTCGCCCATGCGCGACCGGAAACTTTACAATTTCACTTATTACGGCGGCGATGTTTCCGTCGTGGTCACCGATCTGATTCCCGCCCTGCGTTCCAACCTGCTGAACTATCTTAAACTCAGGGCCAGCTATAACAAGAACGGCAACGAAAACCTCGGCCCCTATAGCCTGGATCCCACGTTTACGCCCGGCGCCGGCTTCCCCTATGGCAGCAATGTGGGTGTAACGGTCGACAATACCTACCCGGATCCTTCGCTGCAACCCGAATTCGCGTATTCAAGGGAAGCGGGGTTTGAAGCGTCGCTGTGGAAGAACAGGATCAATGTAGACTTCTCTTATTTCAACCAGGATGTGAAAAACCAGGTATTCAATGTGGCCATTTCCTCCTCCACCGGTTATTTCAACACCCTGCTCAATGCGGGACGCGTGGTAAACCGGGGCATCGAGTCGGAAATGAAAGTGAAACTGCTGCAGGGAAAAACATGGAATATCGATATCAGCGGCAATTATACCTGGAACACCAACAGCGTGAAATCCCTGTTTGGCGGGTTGAGCCAGCTGCAGCTGAACGCCGGCGGTAATACCGGCACGGCCAATACGGCCTTCATCTTTGCGGAGATCGGTCAGCCCTTCCCCTTATTAAGGACCACTTACTACGCGATCGATTCCGTATCGGGCTCCACGATCATCAATGCCGCCGACGGATGGCCGGTACTTGGCAACGGATTGAAGAATGAAGGCACAACGATTCCCAAACACCAGCTGGGACTGGGATTGAAAGTGGCTTACAAATGGGTGACGCTGACGGCCAATGCGGAATACCGCGGCGGTAATGTGGTGTACCACGGACTGGGCCAGACAATGTCCTTCACCGGCGCCAGCGCCGCCACTACACGCTATCACCGCCAGCAGTTCATCTGGCCCAATTCGGTATACTGGGACGGCAGCAAGTATGTGCCCAATAAGGATATCGCGGTACGGAATGATATGGCTATCTACCTCGGCTGGGGCGACTATTCCACATCGCGCAGCATTCTCGGGGTAGGCGACTGGTTTACCACTTCCGGCGCGTTCTGGAAGATCCGCGACATATCGCTGGATTTCGCGATCCCGCAGAAATGGTACAGCCGCGTAAAGGCGCTGAAAGGGGTTGACCTGTCCTTCTTCGGGCGCAACCTGTTTACCTGGCTGCCCGAGGAAAATATCTATACGGACCCTGAATTCGCCAATACTAATAATAATGGCGTGGGGATCAATAACACCCTGAACACGCCCCCGGTAAAGCAGTACGGGGCGACGCTGAAACTGGTGTTTTAACCGGGAAAAACAACAGGATACTCAATCGTTCTTGCCGTTTACTCAATATCCCCGGGGAATAAGGATTAACGGTTGTTAATTTGGTCTGTCATGATCAAAAATCAATAACCGTTAACCTTATCTCCACTTCTTCACACTGGATTTGGTTTTCTCATGCAGGCGATAATTTCCATTATCGCCTTTTTCATGACGAGTCTCCCCGAAGGGGGACTCGTCATGCTATCCCGGCGAGTCCCCTTCGGGAGACTCACCGGAGAAGTAAGCCCGGCGAGTCCCCTTCGGGAGACTCACCGGAGAAGTAAGCCCGGCGAGTCCCCT
>CAYNSL010000071.1:7375-17754 GCA_964399755.1 uncultured Chitinophaga sp.
CCGGAGAAGTACTAAATTTGATCCGGATATGGGTGTACTGAAACAAATCTCCGAATACCTCTACCTGCGTAAAAAAGACCCGAACAGGCCCAAGAGCAAGTTCACGCGGTATATGCACGGGATCAACCGGATCAGCCTCCTGCTGTTCATCCTCTGCCTGATCATCCTCGCGATTAAATTATTGAGTTAGAAACCGGAAGATGGAAGCCGCCGCCCGTGCCGAAGCGCTCCCGGATCCGGCGTCGCCGCCCTGGCTTAATATTTTCCGGAGTGCGGCATAGTCCTGTTTCAGCGCTTCACGGCGCTCCCCGTTGTGCAATAATTCATCCAGTTCCTTTTTGAGGTTGACAACGGTCAGTTCGTTTTGGATCAGTTCTTTTACCACGGGCCTGTCCATGATCAGGTTGACAAGCGAAATGAATTTCACCTTCACCAGTCTTTTCCCGATCTGGTACGAGAGGAAGGATCCTTTATAACAAACTACTTCGGGTACGCCGAATAGCGCGGTCTCGAGGGTGGCGGTGCCGGAAGTGACGAGGGCGGCTTCGGCCCGCAGCAGCAGGTTGTAGGTTTGGTTGCTCACCGAAGAAACGTTTTCATACCCCTTCAGTAAAGAAGTATAAAAATTTTCATCGGCGCCGGGAGCCTTGGCCACGATGAACTGATATTGGGGAAAGGACTTGCTGACCTCCAGCATCACCGGGAGTTTTTTCAGGATCTCCTGTTTCCGGCTCCCCGGTAATAAAGCCACGATCTTTTTTCCCGGCGCAGATTGCGGACTGTCTACTGCTGACTGCCGGCTGTCGACTGCATACTGCGCAATCTCTTCCACCAGCGGATGCCCCACGTATTCCACGTCCCAGTGCCATTTGTTTTTGAAATACGCTTTTTCAAAAGGCAGGATGACCAGCATCTTATCGATGCATTTTTTCATCCGTTTCACCCGGTTCTCTTTCCAGGCCCATACCTGCGGGGATATATAATATATGACCCGGAACCCCTGTTGCCTGGCCCAGGCGGCGATGCGCAGGTTGAAACCCGGGTAGTCGATCAGGATCAGCGTATCCGGTTTATATTGTAATATGTCTTCTTTACAGAAACGCAGGTTGCGGAATATGCTGCGGATATTCATCAGCACTTCGGCAAAACCCATAAAGGCGAGGTCGCGGTAATGTTTTACCAGCGCGGCGCCCTGTTCGCGCATCTTGTCGCCGCCCCATGCCCGTATGTCCGCCGATGCATCCAGTTTTTTCAGTTCCCGGATGAGGTGACTGCCATGCAGGTCGCCCGAGGCTTCGCCGGAAATGATATAATATTTCATAATTGCATAGCGCCGGCGGGGCTTAATTAAAAAGTTTGAGTACCAGGATGCCGATGCCGTAGATCAGGGTGACGATAAAGATGCCTTTCGCGGTGCTGTCGCGGTGCGTATTGATATACACGGTAAACAAAACCGCATTGGCCAGCAGGCTGAGGGCGCCGACAGACGTGATCATCTTGCTGTCGTGCAGGAAATAATCCAGGAACTCCTTAAAAGTGTAAGAAGGGAACCTGACTAAATAAATAATGACGAGTCCCAGCAGCGGACCGGCCAGTCCCAGGATCAATCCCAGCCGCAGGTTGTCTTTGGTGAGTATCATCCTTTCCAGAGTTTTTCAAATTTCGCTTTCATCGCGTTATGGGTGAGGTCGAAGGTAACGGGCACCACGCTCACGAAATTATTGGCGAGGGCCCAGACATCGGTATCCTTTCCCTTGTCGAAGTTCACGAATTCGCCGGTAAGCCAGTAATAATGGCGGCCGTGCGGGTCGTTGCGTTCGATAAAATCCTCCTCGTATTTCGCGTAAGCCTGCCGGCAGATCCTGAAACCCTTCAGCAGTTCGGGAACCACCGAAGGAATGTTTACGTTCAGCACCGTGTGTTTGTCGAGCGGCGTACTGAGCATTTTTTCGACGATGATCCGTACATATTTCTTCGCGCCGGTAAAATCGGCGTCGATGCGGTAGTCGAGCAGCGAAAAACCCGCCGAAGGGATGCTCTCGATCGCGGCTTCCACGGCGGCCGACATGGTGCCGGAATAAATGACGTTGATGCTATGGTTGGCACCGTGGTTGATACCGCTGAGGCAGAGGTCGGGTTTACGGTGCAGCACTTTATCAACCGCAAGTTTCACGCAGTCAACCGGGGTGCCGGTGCAGGACCAGGTCTCCACGTTCTCGATGGACTGGATCTTGTGCAGGCGAAGGGGTTGCCCGATCGTGATGGCGTGTCCCATCCCGGATTGAGGTTTGTCGGGGGCCACCACGAATATTTTTCCCAGGTCCTTTACCGCTTCCACGAGGTTCATAATGCCGGGGGCCGTTACGCCGTCGTCGTTGGTGATCAGGATCAGGGGTACTTCCTTTTTAACCGAGGCCCTTGCCGTTTTCTTCGGGGTCAATTCAGTTTTCCCGGGAGCGGGTTTGCGCTTTTTTGCCATAGGTTGCAAAAATCCCGGTTTTTTCCGGGTTGGCCAAACGGGGCGGGGGCCACCAATGTTTATTTTGGCCACGAAAAACACGAAAGACATGAAAATCTTTGCATGCCACTGAGCTGGTTAGCCACAGACGTACACAAATGAACACAAATGTTTGCTGTGCAAACCAGGGGATGGATGGGCCACGAATGACACGAAAGTCACGAATTTTTTTTGCCTGCGTAGAGGGGGTTAGCCACAGATGAACACAGATGTACGTAAATGTTTGCTGCGCAAACCAGGGGATGGATGGGCCACGAAATCACACTAAAAACACTAAACTGCGGTAGGTAGGGCTCTATAAAAAAATGTGAGATTGCTGCGCAATCGGGGTTAGCCACAGACGTACACAAATGAACACAAATGTTTGCTGCGCAAACCAGGGGATGGATGGGCCACGAATGACACGAAAGTCACGAATTTTTTTGCCTGCGTAGAGGGGGTTAGCCACAGATGAACTCAGATGTACGCAAATGTTCACCAATTAATTTATAAAAATGAATGAACAGCATCTAAACAAAAAGAATACTAAGAAAAATAATTGATCGCAATTTGCATGATAGCGCTATTTATAATACCTGATATCCCGAAGTAATCTATCTGTGTCCATTTGTGTTTATCTGTGGCTAACAAACCCGCCCGGTCAGTTATTTTAGTGTCTTTCGTGTCATTCGTGGCAACCCCAATTGCGAAGCAATCATTAGGCTCTTTCGTGTTTTTCGTGGCCAATCTCTCTGCGTCTGTTTTTCGTGGCAAATATTTCGTGGTAATTTTTTTGGAAATTCTAATTTAATTAGTATTTTGCGGCTAAATAAATTAGTGTCCTATGGCCATCGCCAACAAGAACCTGAAATATTTGCGCAAGCTCCGGGGCTGGACCCAGGAAGAATTTGCCAATAAGCTCCGCATCAAACGCTCCCTGCTGGGCGCCTACGAGGAAGAAAGGGCGGAACCGCGGATCGATGTGCTCGAAGTGGTCTGCGATATTTTCAAACTCACGCTCGACGAGATCCTGCGCAAGGACCTCAGCGATAACAAAAGCAATTATATCGCGAAACGCCGTGCCCTCAAACTGGCCGCGGGTCGTCCCGATATTCCCTTTGTGCCGGTCAAGGCCGCGGCGGGCTACCTGGCCAGTTATGCCGATCCCGAATTCGTGGATGAGCTCAATACTTTTACCCTGCCCATGCTCACGGGAGGTAATTACCGCGCCTTTGAGATCATCGGTGATTCCATGCTTCCCACACCCAGCGGATCGGTGATCGTGGGTGAGAAAGTGGAAAACCTCGATGCGATCCGGAACGATACACCCTGCATTGTCGTCTCGCGCAACGAAGGCATCGTTTACAAGCGGGTGCAGAAGAACGGCCGCCAGAAAAACAAACTCACCCTCGTGAGTGACAACCCCGTCTTTCATCCCTATACCATCAATACTGAAGAAGTGATGGAAATGTGGCAGGCGCAGGTGGTGATCTCCAAAACCGGTTCGCAGCAACGCTGGGATATGAACCAGTTGTCGAATGTGGTCAGCGACCTGCAGGCACAAGTGAATTCCCTGAAAAAAAGGATGAACTAAGCCCTTTTGGGTTTTTACCCTTTTTTTTGCGGCTTTCTGCGGCAGCCTTCATGTCTTGCTTTCCGACTGTTATATTTGCAGATCGTAATCGCGCACATGCTGGCCAGAAAAATTATCTGTTTACCCCTACTGCTGATCTGTGGTACTTTGTTTTCCCAGGGTAAAACCATGCAGGCCATCAAAACCGGGCAGGCCCCGAAGATCGACGGCAACCTCGACGATGCCGCCTGGTCGGATGTTTCCCCGCTCACGGACTTTGTACAGAACTTCCCTTCTTACGGGCTTCCCGTTTCAAAGAAAACCGAAGTACGGATCATTTATGATAACAGCGCCATCTATGTCGGCGCCTATTTATACGACGACCCGGCGCTGATCCGCAAACAGATCACGGCCCGCGACGGCGAGGGACAAAGCGACGTAGATTATTTTTCGGTATTCTTCGATACTTATCAGGACCACCAGAACGGGTTCCAGTTCCTCGTTACCTCCAAGAACGTGCAAACCGACGCGCGGCTGGGCCCCAACCTCGGGGGAGATTTTAATTCTTTTGGCGACAAGACCTGGGACGCCGTCTGGGAAAGCCAGGTGAAGATGCAGCCCGATGGCTGGACGGTGGAAATGAAGATCCCCTATATTTCGCTGCGCTTTTCAAAAAACAAGCTGCAGGACTGGGGCCTGCAATGCCTTCGTTATTTCCGCCGTTTCAATGAAAGCAGTTACTGGAGCCCGGTTGATCCCAAGGTAAACGGGTTTGTAAACCAGTTCGGCACGCTGCAGGGATTAAAGGATATTCAACCGCCGCTGCGGCTCAGTTTCTCACCCTATGTCACTACCGGGTACCGGCATTCCCCGCAGACCAGCGGTTACCTGAACGAATGGCTCCGCAATGGGGGTATGGATGTGAAATACGGGATCAATGAAAGTTTTACGCTCGACGCCACCCTGGTGCCCGATTTCGGCCAGGTGGTTTCCGATAATGTTGTAAACAATCTTTCGCCCTATGAAGTGAAGTTTAATGAGAACCGACAGTTCTTTACTGAAGGCACGGAACTGTTTAACAAAGCCAACCTGTTTTATTCGCGGCGGGTGGGGGCCACGCCTTCGGGTTATTATGGCGTCAGGGATTTTACAGCGACCCATCCCGAATGGGAGATCATCCGCAATCCTTCGGTGACACAATTATATAATGCCGCCAAATTTTCCGGCCGCAACCCCAAAAGGCTGGGGATCGGAATCTTTAACGCCCTCACCGCGCCCATGCACGCGAAGATCCGGAACAGGAACAGCGGGAAAGATTCGATCATCGAAACTTCGTCCACGGCCAATTATAATATCATCGTCCTCGACCAGGCTTTTAAAGGCCGTTCTTATTTCACTTTTACCAACACCAATGTGATACGCAGCGGCAGTGGTCGCGACGCCAACGTTACGGCGGTCGACCTGCAGCTGTATGATAAGAACAATGTTCATGCCCTCAGCGGAACCGCGCGGTACAGCAGGATCTGGGGCGCCGATCCCTACGACGGGTTCAATACCACCTGGCGATACGCCAAAGTGAGCGGGCGCTGGCAATACTGGTTGCTGGGCAATGTGGAATCGGCGCACTACGATCCCAACGACCTGGGCATCCTGCTGGCGCCGAATGAAATTTCCTACCGCGCCAACCTGGCCTACCGCATCTTCCAGCCCACGGATAAATTCATTACCTACAGTTATTCCATCAGCCCGCGGCTGATGTACCTCTATAAGCCCTATGCCTATAACCGGTTCGACGTTACCGCCACGGCCTTCTGGGTGTTTAAGAATTTCTGGGATGTGACCCTGGTGGCGAATATATTACCCGGAACGGAACATAATTATTTTGAACTGCGCACCGACGGCCGCTACCTGACCTATCCCGACAATTACATCTTCCAGCTGAGCGGGAGCAGCGACAGCCGCAAAAAATTATACTGGCGTTATGGCGGCACCTACGCCCTGGCCCCGGATTACAGTAATTATTATACCGCCATCAGCATGGGGATGCGCTACCGTTTCAGCAATAAATTATCGCTCGACCTGCAGACCGATTCGCATGTCGAAAAGAACCAGCTGGGTTATGCATTCGTGCGGGAAACCAACGGCGATCCCATCGTCGGTTTCCGCGATAACCGCGACTTTGTATCGGTGTTCTCGGGGATCTACAATTTCACCTCGCGCATGAACCTCACCCTGCGGGCGCGGCATTACTGGAATAAAGTGAACTACAAAAGCTTTCACGATGTGGACGCCAAAGGCATGCTGACCGACCGTGCCTTTATCAGCGGCCGCGATGAGAACGTCAATATATTCAACCTCGACGCATTTTACACCTGGGATTTCCGTCCCGGGAGCCGCCTGATCCTGGGGTACAAGAACTGGCTGGGTGACGAGGAAATGGTGACACCCGTGGGAAAGAACAGCTACCTGCATAACCTCGGCGAAATGTTCAGCCTGCGGCACGGGAATGAGGTGACGGTAAGGATTATATATTTTCTCGATTACAATCAGTTAAGACGAAAATAAGGAGAGACAGGAAAACCGGGATCAGTCAGAACTGCGGGAAAAAACAAATGGAGTAAGTCAGCCTGATTGGGTAAGTGTGTGTAAGCCTCCCAATATAAACGTCACTCTTCTTTGTTCATTGAAACTAAGATGACTGCTGATCCACTCATCAATATACGGCTTGTTCAATAACTTACCGAGTTTCTCTTTCAAATACTGATTCACATTATCCGGAGCCGTATTCATCTCCTCCCATATCGCAGTACGGTTATTCAACACAAAAACAATATCCTCAAAATCCGGGCTCAATCTTCCGTCATTATCACCCCGATCGGAAAAAGCATCAAGCTTGGATGCAATAAAATAAGGAGGCGATAAAATATTGATTAAATAATTTTCTTCGATTTTCACCTGCATCGCGTGGGCAACCCCTTCGGGGAACCACCGGTTCCTGAACCCTAATATAGTTTCTTCCGTAGGCATTACATCTACAATAATACCATGAATGATATAGCGACAAATCACGCCTGACTCCCGGTCATTCACAAACCCCTTTGCTCTCAATTTTTCTTCAAGGGCAGCATAATCTTTATAATGCGCCAATTCAATAACCACATCTACATCGTCGGTAGGCCTCACTTCGTCCGCAGGCCGGTCAGCATACAGCGAAACGGCGGCACCCCCAACAAAGAGTACTTCTGTTGCCAGTTCTTCCAATGCATTATATACGGCTTTTATTCTTGTTATGTTTTCCCGGTGGCTCAAAGAATTGTTTTTCTTAGCTCAGCGATCGCAAGTTTCACTTCACGGACCCTTCCCACGCGGATAATATCAATACCGGCAAGTAGTTTATAAAGCTGATCATCTGACTTTGCCGCCATCACGGCATTTTTATACAGCGGCTCAATCTGCAGCCCTCTTATATTTCCATGATCATCCGGCCACGCATACTCCAATTCGCTTTTAAAATGTTTTTTATAAAAAGGGTGAGAATGGGCTGTGCCGATTCCTGTCACCATGCTTCCGGGCACCAGGGGAAACACGTAATGCAATCCGTGCTCGATAAATTCCATCAGGCTTTGCCGGTGCACTTTTCTTTTACTTACATCCACCAGGCCTGCCATATGACTTCTGTTCAAAGAGTCTGATATTTCCGACAGGCTCATCTGTAAGCGAAAGGCAAGATCCCTGTATTGCCAGGGCGTTTTTCCCAGGGTGATGATCTTTAATAATACCGCGATATCCTGCGGGCGCATCCCTTTATGCTGTTTCATGGTCACAAGTTACAAACTTGTTCGCTGTTTGCAAACTGCGAACAGGAAACGGTAGCCGGCAGGGTCTGAACTGTTAACCCGGAAAACGTTCGCAACTGAATGTAAAACAATAAATTGTAAAGTAAATATATGTATTTCAGAAAGGGATAGTATCCTGGTAAACTATTGGAAACCATATTTTCATAGACAAATTCGGAATAATGGAATCGGCCGGGGAACTGCAATTATTTTTCAGCGCCGAAAAACTATGCATTGAATTTCCCGGAACATAACGCAGACCTGGCATCGAAACGGAGGCATTCATAGTAGTTGAAAAGTAAACGGCACAATACGGGCTGTAGACGGACTATAAAATATTTTCACGAAACTCAACAGCAGCAATTTCCGCTGAAAACGAATTCACAAAAATCAGGGCCTTTCTTTCCTGTTTTCTCCAATTTTTCTAACCTACAACCAACACCTCTTTCTCCGTCACCGCATACACCTTATCTCCCTTTTCCGGGGTTACCAAATGCATACCGCTGAACCGGCTGAACGCGGGGAGGATGCCGGATTTTTTGCCAAAGAAAAAGCAGGGGAATTTCAGGGATTGCTTGCCCGGTCCTTTCAGCAGGATACCGGGGTGCACATGACCGGAAAAACTGTAAAGTATATCTTTTGATTCCTTTTGTTTGTGTTTTTTATCCTCGTGCCGGAATAAAAAACGGTTCACGGCCAGTTCCCATTCGTGTACGGTGATATTCGCGTCGCTGTACCATTCGCCGGCCAGGATATCATGGTTGCCGCGGACCAGGTCGATCTGCAGCAGCGAAAAATCGCGGCGCCATTTCATAAAGAGATCGAGTTCCTTATTGAAATGACTGTGCGTGAAATCGCCGACGATGATGAGTCTTGCCGCCTTGTAGGCATAGAGCAGCGCGATCAGCCGCTGCAGGTCGGCCTTGTAAACGCCCTGCGGCACGGCGATCCCCGATTTCCGGAAATGTCCCGTCTTGCCCAGGTGCAGGTCGGCCACGATCAGCGTTTGCTCTTCCTCCCAGAACAAACCCCGTTCGGGCGTGGCCCAGAAGGTTTGGTGGTGGAGGATGTGAGGGAGGGGGTTTTGCATGAGAGGGATTAGTATATAAGTATCTAAGTATATAAAGTATATAGAGTATCTAAGGGACCGGGGCAAATTACAAAATGGGGGGGTTCGGGGAGCTGAATTTTCAGGTGTTTTTTTTCAACACAGAGATACGGAGATTCAGAGTTGCACAGAGAGATCAGGAAATGCTTTGTGTTTCTCTGTCTCTCTGTATCTCTGTGTTGAAAAGGGTTGGGAGAGGGAGTAAGTAAATAAGTACATAAGTATATAAGTAAATAGGTATATGGGGTTTGAGACAATGGTTCAGGTCAAAAAAACCTCGGTCTGGTATTACCTTCGGAATAAGCGACTTCCGGAAATAATCAGGTTTTTTGAACTGTAGGGTTAAATTCCAAAATTTCGAAATTTCAATCCCGATAGCTATCGGGACCAAAATTATCTCTGCCCGGGACTAATGACGAACATCCAGCAGCATTTGCATTTTCCTGATCCTGTCTTCCAGCTTCTCCGAAGAAAGATCCTCCCGCATGCTGTCTACTTTCACGGGGAAACAGAAAGGCGTAAGCTGCATCGGGAAGGTCAGGATAATATCCGACCGCTGGATCCGCTCCAGCATATCGCGAAGCCTCGCTTCCTCCATCTGCTGGTCCAGCACTTCCTGGTAGGCCTGCCGAAATAACAGGTTTTGGGGATCGTATTCGCTGAACACGTTAAAGAGCAGGGAGGCGGAAGACTGCAGGTGCCGCGCTTTTTTCTTTTCGCCGGGCATGCCGGGGAAAACCAGTCCGCCGATGACGGCGATATCCCTGAATTTTCGCTTAGCCATCTCCGTACTGTTCACGCTGCGCTGGATATCATTCAATAGGTCGTTGGGTGAAAACAGTTCGTACACGTTCGTGTCATCCACGGGGATGGGCTGGTCGCTCAGCAGCTCGAACCCGTAGTCGTTCATCGCGAAGGAAAAACTGATGGGCCTGATCCGGCTGATCCGAAATGCGAGGATAGCCGCCATCGCTTCATGCACCAGCCGCCCTTCGAAAGGATATACGAAAAGATGGTAGCCGTCTTCCGTTTCGATCTGTTCGATCAGCAATTCATTTTGTTTTGGTACATGCGATAATTCCTGCTGCAGCGCGAAAAGGGGTTCCAGGGCTTGCAGTTCGGGGGGGAGGGGGGGAGGGGGAGTGACTAGTGGGGAATGGCGAGTGGGGAGTGGCGAGTGGGGAGCGGGAGATATGCTAGTGGCGAGTGGCGAGTGGCTAGTAGAGTCTGTTGATTCCGGTTTTCTTAAAGTTTGCGGGAGGCTGTTGACTGATGACTGCGTACTGTTTATTGCAGACTGCCGACCGTGTACTGCCGACTGTGTACTGTGTACTGTCGACTGTGTACTGTTGACTGCCGACTGTG
>CAYNSL010000072.1:0-17643 GCA_964399755.1 uncultured Chitinophaga sp.
GTCTTATTCAAACGCTTATCGAAAATTGTCCGAATGAAACCAACCACTATTTGCCTGTCCCTGCTGACAACTTTCCTATGTGCAACCGCCACCGCTCAGTTCAGGAAATACTCAAATGAATTTTTAAATATCGGCGCCGGGGCCCGAGGGCTGGCCATGGGAGGCGCTCAATCCGCATCCGTCAATGACGGCACTGCCGGTTACTGGAACCCCGCAGGCCTGACGGGCGTGACGGATCATCCCCAGCTCAACCTGATGCATGCCGAGTATTTCGCCGGTATCGGTAAATACGATTATGTCAGCGTGGCTTTTCCTACGGCGGGGAATAAAAGAACACTCGCCATTACGGGACTCCGGTTTGCTGTTGATGATATCATGAACACCCTGTTCCTGGTAGAGCCGGACGGTTCCATTAATTACAATAATATCCAGGCATTTTCCTCCGCGGATTATGCATTCATTTTTTCCTTTGCGCAGAAACTGAAAGAAACCGAAAAGAAAAATATTCATCTCGGCGTCAATGCCAAGATCATCCACCGGAGCGTCGGGAAATTCGCGAAGGCCTGGGGATTCGGGATCGATGCCGGCCTGCAGATCAACAGCAAGAACTGGAAATTCGGCATCGCGGGGCGTGACATCACGAGCACATTCAATGCCTGGTCATTCAGTTTTACCGAAAGGGAAAAAGAAGTATTGTACCTCACCAAAAACGAGATACCGGTAAAATCAACCGAACTCACCGCGCCCCGGCTGGTACTGGGCGTTGCCCGCGATTTCAAGATCGGGAAAAAACTGGGCCTGCTGGCCGAAGCGAATTTCGACCTGACCTTCGACGGTAAGCGCAATACGCTGGTGAGCGCCGACCCGGTGAGCATCGACCCCAAACTGGGACTGGAACTGAATGTCAACAAAGTGTTTTTCCTGCGGGGCGGTATCAACAATTTCCAGCGCGCCTTATCGGATGGCGACACCGTGAACCAGAAAAAAGTATGGATCTACCAGCCCAGCGCCGGCGCGGGATTCAAGATCGGGAATGTAACGATCGATTACGCGTTCACCAATCTCGCCAACCAATCCAATCCCCTTTTCACCCACGTGTTTTCGCTGAAGCTGGATCTCGTGGGAAATAAAAAAGAAAACTGAATAAGGATCCCTACCGATAAAACCTGATCACATGAAAAGATTTTTACTTCCGTTATTATTACTCTCCGGGCTGACCGCATCGGCGCAGCTCTACTATAATGAATGGATCGACTACAGCCGCACTTACTATAAATTCAAGGTGCCGGCTACCGGTCTTTACCGCATTAACCAGCCCGCGCTGGCGGCGATCGGGCTGGGCGGCACACCCGCGGAACAATTTCAGCTCTGGCGCAACGGGCAACAGATCCCTTTATATACCACGGTGCAGACGGGGGCCATGGGCGCTTCCGATTATATCGAATTCTGGGGCGAGATGAATGACGGGAAACCTGACAAAGACCTCTACCGGATCAGCGATCACCAGTTGAACGATAAAGTGAGCCTGGAAACCGATACCGCTTTTTATTTCCTGACCGTGAACCCGTCGGGTAATAACCTGCGCCTGGTACCTACGACGAATTCACTGCCCACTGCACTCACGCCCGAACCTTATTTTATCCATACGACCGGAAAATATTACCGCGAAAAATATCACCTTGGCTATGCCGCGGTGGTAGGGGAATATGTTTATTCTTCCGATTATGAGAACGGGGAAGGATTCACATCAAATGATATCGGCACCGGCGGAACAAGGTCCGAACTATTCGGCTCCCTTTTCCCCTATACCGGTCCCGGGGCGCCATCGCCTTTGTTGAAGTTTAATGCCACCGGGAATGCATTAAACCCGCGAACCCTGGAAGTGAAGGTGAACGGTTCGGTGGTTAACAACCTTGTAATGGATTATTTTGATTATGTAAAAGCCAGCATTACGCTTTCGGCCGCCGCTATCAGCAGCGGCTCCTCCACCATCGATATTAAAAACAATGCAGCCGTCGGCGGCGACCGGATGGTCATAGCGCAAACCGAACTTTCCTATCCCCGTGTTTTCAATTTCGGCGGGGCTAACAATTTTTATTTTGAATTGCCGTCCAACCCCGCCGGCAATTATCTCGAAATAACCGGCTTTAATTACGGATCGGTCAGTCCCGTTCTGTACGACCTGACCAACGGGAAAAGATACGTGGTCGATATCGCGCTGGCGCCCGTGCTCCGCGTCGTGCTGCAACCCTCCGCTGCGAACCGCAAGCTGGTGCTGGTTACGCAGGACCCGGCCTACCCGGTGGCGGTCAGCAATTTTCAGCAACGCAATTTCGTCAACTATGGCGCCGCCGGAAACCAGGGCAATTACCTTATCATCACACATAACGCCATGCTCACGGGCCCGGGTGGCACCAACCCCGTAGAGGATTACCGGGTTTACCGCGCTTCGGCTACGGGTGGCAGTTATAACGCGAAGATTTACATGATTGACCAGCTGATCGACCAGTTTGGATACGGGATCAAGCAGCACCCGCTCTCGGTCCGCAATTTCATCCGCTGGGCAAGGGCCAATTTCGCCGCACCGGTGAAATCGGTGTTTTTGATCGGGAAGGGACTAAACTATATCCATAACCGCTTTTACGAGCAACAACCCGACCTCGATAAATTGTCCTTTATCCCCACATTCGGTTACCCGGCTTCCGATAACCTGCTGGCGGCGGATCCGGGGCTTAACGTTATTCCCAGAGTACCGATCGGCCGCTTGTCGGTGATCAATGGAAGTGAAGTGGCCGATTACCTCAGGAAAGTAAAGCAGTATGAGCAGCAGCAGGCCATGATGTCTCCATATATCCGCGACCGCGCCTGGCTTAAAAATGTGGTGCATGTGATCGGCGCCGGCGATGGCGCCCTTGGCGACCAGCTCACTTCCTCCATGAACATGTTCAAGGGCATTATTGCAGATACTTTTTACGGGGGTAATGTGAGCACCTTTAGCAAGCTCACGTCCGCCCCGGTAGAACAAAATAATGCCGCGCGACTCTATGATTTGTTTGCAGAAGGAATTGGCATCATGACCTATTTCGGGCACTCATCCGCCAGTACGCTTGAATTCAATCTCGATTCGCCCGACAGTTACAATAACCAGGGCAAGTACCCGCTATTCATTTTGCTGGGTTGCAATGCCGGGAATTTTTACAACTTCAACCTCGCGCGGCTGGCCACCAAGGAAACGATCTCCGAAAAATTCGTGCTGGCAGACCAGAAGGGTAGTATCGCGACCATCGCCAGCACCCACCTGGGTATCGTTTATTATTTGGATATCCTCAACGGGCATACCATGACTGCTGCATCCGTAAACAAATACGGTCTTACGATGGGCGAGATCATGCAGGATGCGATTGTCGGGACATTTAATGAAACCTCCCAGTCGGATTATTATGCCAGGTTCCATTGCGAGCAAACAACACTGCATGGCGATCCGGCCCTGAAGCTTGACGGCTCCACCGCGAAACCCGATTACGCGATCGAAGACCAGCTGGTAAAAATCGACCCCGCATTTATTTCGGTGGCGGAAAACCAGTTTAAGGTTACCGCCAAGTTCGTGAACCTGGGCAAGGCCATCAACCAGCCCACCGTTATCGAGTTAAAACGCACGTTCCCGGACCAGACAACCGAAACACGCCGGGATACGATCCCGGGGATCCGTTACATCGATTCATTAACCTATACCATCCCGCTGATTGCTTCGCGGGATAAAGGAGCCAACCGGATTACCATTACCATTGATCCGGATAATACCGTTAACGAACTGTACGAAACGAATAACAGCATTGGCAAGGATTTCTTTGTTTACGAAGATGAGATCAGGCCCGTGTTTCCTTATAATTATTCCATCGTCAATACGCCTACTGTAAAATTCCAGGCGTCAACGGCGAATCCTTTTGCCGCCTCACGCGCCTACAATTTTGAGATCGACACCACAGAATTATTCAATTCTCCGTTTAAAAAGACACAAAGCGTAACCTCGGCCGGCGGGATTGTCGAATTCTCACCCACGTTCAGCATGACGGACAGCACCGTGTATTACTGGCGGGTTTCGCCACAGCCGGTTACCGGCTCCCCCGTATGGAATTCGGCATCTTTTGTATACCTGCCCACCAGCGATAAAGGATTTAACCAGTCTCATTATTTTCAGCACGACAAATCATTGAAGCAACGTATTGTACTCAACGGGCAGAACCGGAACTGGCAATATGATTCCGTACCGCATTTTATCTTCTCCAAGAATGGTGTATTCCTTACGGCCACCGGGCAGGAGGGTGACCTGATTGTGAGCCCCGATGGCGCCGCATTTATCCGGAGCGCCTGCGTGGGTTTCTCCCTCGTCTTTAACATCTTTGATCCCAAGAGTTTTGTGCCCAATCTGAATCTTACGGGCGCTTATGGAAGTTATGGTCCGCCCTGCGCTTCCAGCCGGCAATGGAATTACGAGTATAGCTATATGACAGCTGCCAACCGTAAAAAAGCGATGGACTTTATGGATTCCATTCCCAATGGCTATATCGTTGTGGTCAGGAATATCCTGAACTACACGCAATCCGGCGGGTTTATCAACGACTGGAAAGCGGACACTTCGCTTCCCGGCAACGGTCCGGGCGTATCGCTGTACCATAAACTGAAAGCGGTAGGATTTAACGCGCTGGATTCATTCACTTCGGCGCGCGCCATGATCTTTATGTACCAGAAAGGAAATCCGGGTTTCGGTCCCGTATCCACCGTTTCAAACGGCATCTACGACCTGATTACCCTGAACAAAAATCTCAAAACGCCGGATTCGCTGGCCTACCTTACTTCCCAGTTATACGGCGCGGCCAAAGCCTGGAAACAACTGAAATGGCGGGGAAGCAGCGACGCGGCGACCGACACCACGCTGCTGGATGTGATCGGGGTTCAAGCTAACGGTACCGAGCAAACGCTTTTGCAGGGACTGACGCCCTCGCAGCAGGATGTGGATATTTCTTCCATTGACGCGGTGACCTATCCTTTCCTGAAACTGAAACTGATGACCAAGGATAAGGGTAACTACACACCCTACCAGCTGCGCTACTGGCGGGTGACCTATGTGCCGGTGCCCGAAGGCGCGATCGCTCCCAATCTGTTCCTGAAAGCAAAGGATTCGCTCGAACTCGGCGAACCGCTCGATTTCAAAGTGGCGTTCAAGAATGTGAGCGAAGCGCCCTTCGACAGCCTCAAAGTGAAATTCATGATCACCGACCGGAACAACGTGCCGCATATCATCCCGATTCCGCGGCGGAGACCGCTGCCGGTGGGCGATACGCTGCAACTGGGCGCGGTGGTGGCCAGCAATACCCTGCCGGGACACAATACCCTGTATGTCGAATTCAACCCCGACAACGACCAGCCCGAACAATACCATTTCAACAATTTCGCTTTCCGCAACCTCTATGTCAAACCCGACAGCCTGAACCCCCTGCTCGACGTGACATTTGACGGACAGCATATCCTTAACCGTGATATCGTATCATCCAAACCCGATATCCTGGTCAAGTTGAAAGATGAAGCCCGGTGGATGATACTTGATGATACCTCGCTGCTCACCCTGCAGGTGCGATTCCCCAACGGAAGCCTGCGCCGCTATTATTTCAATAACGATACCCTGCGGTTCAACCCCGCGGGCCAGGCGCCCAACCCGGATAATACCGCCACGATCAATTTCAGGCCTTATTTCGCCACCGATGGCGAATACGAACTGATCGTGACCGGTAAGGACAAGAGCAATAACAGCGCGGGGGCTATCGCCTATCGCGTGATCTTCGAAGTGATCAACAAGCCGATGATCTCGAACATGCTGAATTATCCCAACCCGTTCACCAGCTCCACCGCCTTTGTGTTTACCATCACCGGTAATGAAGTGCCGCAGAATATCAAGATCGAGATCATGACCATTACGGGCAAGATCGTCAGGGAGATTACCAAAGACGAACTGGGGCCCCTGCATATCGGCCGCAATATCACCGAATTTAAATGGGACGGCACCGACCAGTACGGTCAGAAACTGGCCAACGGGGTGTACCTGTACCGGGTGGTCACCAACCTGAACGGGAAGGCGCTTGACAAATACAAGGCCGATGGGGATAAAACAGATAAGTATTTCAACAAAGGCTATGGTAAAATGTACCTGATGCGTTAAAAACACCTTTTTATATGCTGAAAAGGGCTGCCGGCGCGGCCCTTTTCTTTTTTCGTAAACCCAAACAGCCGCGATGTGTTATTTTTGAAGATTCTATTTTCAATACTATGGCTACAATCGGCATTAATATTTCCACGGGCAGCCTGCAGCAGGCCGACATGATCGTGGGCATCGACCTTGGCACCACCAATAGCCTGGTGGCGATCATCCACCCCGGTGAACGCCGCCCCGTGGTGCTCAGGGAACACGACGGCAACGCCCTGGTGCCTTCCATTGTTCATTTCGGCGAAGCGGGATCCGTGACCGTGGGCGATACAGCCAAAAAATTCCTCGTGACCGAACCGCAAAACACAGTTTTCTCTGTGAAAAGGCTGATGGGGAAATCTTACCGGGATATCCGCGAGCACGCTGCTTTTTTTACCTATAAAGTGATCGACGACGATACGGAAAGCCTCGTGAAGATACAGGCGGGTGATAAGTTCTATTCGCCCATCGAACTGTCCTCATTTATATTAAAGGAACTGAAAACAAGGGCGGAGCATATCCTGAAAACACCCGTGTACAAGGCGGTGATCACGGTGCCGGCTTATTTTAACGACGCGCAGCGACAGGCCACCCGCGATGCGGGCAAACTTGCGGGGCTGGACGTGTTGCGTATCGTAAACGAACCCACGGCAGCCAGCCTGGCCTACGGACTGGGCCTGCATAAAAATGAAGCGAAAACCATTGCCGTTTACGACCTGGGTGGCGGTACTTTCGATATTTCCATACTCCGCATCACGGGCGGGATATTTGAAGTGCTCTCCACCAACGGCGACACCTACCTGGGCGGCGATGATCTTGACCGGGCAGTCATGGAACACTGGGTCAGCGCCCTCGGGATTACGGCAGATGAATTGTCGGTAAACAAATCTTTGGCGCAGGAACTGCGTTTGCTCGCGGAAGAAGCCAAGATATTTTTAAGCAGCGGCGAACTATTTAAGGGAACCATTGCCGGTGAGGAGATCAGCCTTTCACGCGAACAATTTGAAGACCTGGCCGCCCCTTATGTGGAACGGACCATACAATGCTGCGCCCATGCACTCCATGACGCGCAATTAAAAGTATCGGATATCGAAGAAGTGGTGATGGTGGGCGGATCTACGCGCGTACCACTGGTAAAGAAAATGGTGAGGGAATTTTTCGGTAAAGCATTGCATGATTCCCTGAATCCCGATGAGGTCGTGGCGCTGGGCGCGGCGGTACAGGCTGATATCCTGGCCGGGAATAACAAGGAATTCCTGTTACTCGATATCACCCCGTTGTCGCTGGGTATCGAAACCATGGGCGGGCTGATGGACGTGCTGATCCCGCGCAATTCAAGGATTCCTTCCAAAGCAGCGAGACAGTACACTACCCAGAAAGACGGCCAGTCGGGGATCCGTATTTCCGTTTACCAGGGAGAACGCGACCTGGTGAAAGACAACCGTAAACTCGCGGAATTCAATCTCACCGGTATTCCCGCCATGCCGGCCGGACTGCCCAAAGTGGAAATATCTTTTCTTGTCAATGCCGACGGTATTCTCGTGGTAAGGGCCAAGGAACTACGAAGCGGCTTGGAACAGAGTATCGAGGTAAAACCGCAGTACGGATTGACAGACGCGGAAGTGGAAAAAATGCTGCTCGACTCCATCACGCATGCCCGGGAGGATATGCAGACAAGGGCGCTCGTGGAAGCGCAGACCGAGGCGAAACAAATGCTGGAAACCACGGAAAAATTCCTGGAGAAAAACAACGACCTGCTTACGGCCGCTGAACGGGAGCAAACAAAACTGGCCATGGATGACCTGGCCGGTAAACTTGATACGGCCAATAAGGACGCCATTCAGGCGGCCATCGAAAAGCTGAATGAAATTGCAAGACCATACGCGGAAAGGGTGATGGACCAGGCAATCGCGGTGGCTATGAAGGGGAAGAAGATCGGGTGAATATTTTGCGGGCCATGTCAAAAAAACGCAGCAGGAAATAAATAATGACAAACAGGTTCAGGAACAGCGCGGAGACCAGGATATCATTTCTTTCATACCTGAAATCAATAACGGATACCCCGGAAGGAAGATTCACCGCGAGACCACTTCTTTCGCCCTGTATTAATTTCAATTTTTTATTGCCGTTATAAACACTCCAGCCGGGATAATAATGCTGCCGCAAGATGACTGTTCCCGGTGTTTGCAGGATCACTTTTGCCCTGACATGCGAGGGCCTTTGCAGCAGCAATGTAATTGTGGCGCCATCCTGGTCAGCGTAAACAAGGGGTTTACCCGGTGCCGCCTGCAAACTGTCTTGCGAACCGGTTTGCTTTAGTACCAGGGGGCCCCGGTAGGATTCCCGGGCAGAGACTTCACTGGAAAAAACATTTATGTTTTGCCAGTGGTTTCCCTTTTCATCCGTGTATACGGCGTCCACCTCATCAGGGGATTTTACCTGGAGCGGGAAACCTTTTTCAGCGCGCAGTATATTGTTCACTTCAGGGAGCGAATAACTGCTAACGGAATAAAAAGGCGTGCATAGCAGGGTATTGATGACCAGCTCAGCCGCGAACACCAGGCCTGCCATTTTCCGTTTATTATATCCCGCAAACAACAGGATCAAAACGATCATAACGAGTTGAACAAAGGCCGCGATGAACTGCGTTTGCGGCAGGCTGATGTTCTTAACCAGCCCGGAAACGGAATCTGCGGGAAGACCGCGCAGGGAAGACAGGTTGAACATCATGACGGATACGCAACAGGCGGCCAGCAACCAGCCCGTGTAGCGGAAAAATTTATCCTGCAAAAGGGATGAAAAGGACTTGTCGCGGGATTGCCATGCGATACATAAGATCAGCGCGAGGATAAAATAGTAACGGAAAATGGCGGGATTCCTGAAATAGGGGAAGCCCGGTAAAATATTCAGCGCCTGTCGCACCGGTAGTAGCGCCCCGAAGGAAATAACAAGGAAAAGAAGCGCAGCCAATCCAAGCAGCAGGGCCGGTTTGCTCCTTTCTTTTATAGCCGAAATAATAGTGCCGGGGATCAACAGCAGCATCAGCAATCCCATATAGGTATTGAGCATGGTGCCTTCGGTATTGGCATAGGCCATTTTTACCGAGCCTAAGGGGAGCAGGAGGGTGGTCAGGGCCCCCGGGTGCAGGTAGTTGGATTCAAAAAATGCGGTATTGCCGGTGATAGATCCGCCCCGGTCCATATAGCCCAGCAGTTCAATCGTGAAATAGAGACAGGGCAGGCATAGCAATACGATGATACAGGCTGATAATAAAAGGAAGCGAAGTCGCAACCCGGTCATCTTTTTGTCTTTCCGGCTGCCCAGGAAATAAATAACCAGGAATCCCGCGATGCTGTACGTGCTGATGATATTGAATGCGGCATACACGCTCGTGAACATCAGCGTGTAGAGCACCGCCAGTTGCAGGGAATTTTTCCAGTTGGGTTTTTCCAGCAACTTCATCAACGCGGCGATCACCAGGGGAATAAAAGCCGAGGCGGTTATGTATAATAACCACTGGGTGGAGCCAACCACGAAGCCGGAAAGCATATACGCGATGGCCAGCAGGCGGGCGAGCCTTTCTTCTTTTACCAGGTACTGATGCAGGAGATAAAACATGCCCCATCCCGCCAGCAGCACAAAGAACATGAATTCGATATGCAGGGCGTATATATTGTAATTGAAGATGCTGCTGAATGCCAGCTGCGGTGTACTGTATACGCCCCAGGTCAGATTGCTGTGCAGGGGGAATCCCATACCCCAGGTATTGAACCAAAGCGGCCATTCGCCGTTGCGGATACAATGCCCGATAAAATGATTGATGGGAAATTCGAGCGCGACGATATCGTTCTTCAAAGCCCGGAGCATCAGGCTTACCGGGGCGAATGCCGCCAGTCCGCAAACCGTGATAAAGGCATAAGGACGCAGTAGCTTTTTCAAAACAGGCGGGCTTTATTACTGGTTAGTCGGATCAGGGTCTTTGTTTGGTTTTCCAATTGCCGTTCACCACCCAATCGTAAATAAATGTCGGCAAAAGCCGCTGAAAATGGTAGACCCACCACCATCTTTTGGGGAGGAATGCCCTTTTTCTTTTTTTACTGATCGACCGCCGGGCCAGCCGGGCCGCTTTTTCGACGGATGATACCCAGAACATCCGCTCGCCCCTGCCCATCGCGGTACGGATATAACCGGGTACGAGTTCCGTGATCGCGATTTTATTTTTTTCCTTCGCGGCTTTTACACGCAGTCCCTCGAGATATACCGACTGATAGGATTTGCTGGCATGATAGGCGGGCGCCAATTTATTACCCCGCGCCGCGGCGATGGACGTGATCCCGACAATCTGCCCGCTTCCCTTTGATTTGAAATATTCCCAGGCGAATGTGATGATATGGGTAAATCCCTGCACATTTACCGATACCGTTTCATTTTCCGGTTGCGCCGCGAGTTCCTGGTTGAAATGAATAACGGCCGCGGCGATGATGATGATGTCCATCCCCGACATGGCTGTGATCAGTTCACGGAGCGCGGGAATACATGCATCCCCCGCGATATCGGCTTTACGGGTAAATATCCTGCCGGGGTATTCGCGGGCCAGTTCATCCAGTAAATGTTCTCTCCGCGCCAATACGCCCACCACGGATCCCGACCGGGCATAACTGATGGCCAGTTGACGGCCAAGCCCCGAGCTGCCACCCACGATCAGGATTTTCGGGTTCATGAGCGGATGATTTGACGGTAGGTTTTCTTTTTTTCGCTTTCCCACCAGTACTGGCCCAGCAGTTTCCGCGTGGCAAAGCGGCCGAAATATTTTTCAAAACTGCGGTACAGGATCACATCATACTTTCTGTGAAAATTGATCCAGCAGGCATTGCAGTTCCGGGTATAATGTTGCTGCAATTTAAGGGCTCCGGGACCGTTGAATACTTCATCCAGCGTATTCGTGAACACGTTCCCGATCATCACGTTCAGGTTCTGGCAGATGGGCACATCGCCGTTGGGCAGCACCACGAGACTGTCAAGAATGCTGTAACAATTCAATTGCAATCCGCCCCGGCGCCATTCGTCATAGAGCACCAGGAAATCAAAATTCTCGGGGAATTTTTTTACGATATCCGGTATATTTTCCCGGATGCGGATTAATTGTTCCCGGGATACCCGCGGGGGTTCCATCGTTTCTGCCATCACGGTTTTGGAGCCGATCATCTGTTTGGCTTCGTTGAAAGAAAGAACCTGGTCCGTTTTGAGCGAGCCGATATCGTTGTGATGCGCCGATTCGATGGTATCAAAGAACGCGATGTCGTTGTAAACGCCGATCCGCATGTCCAGCCCGTATTTCAGCGCCAGTTCCGCCACGTGCTGCATGTCCCCGAAATCATTATAGGGGGAAAGCGTGAACATCAGGCTGATCGGCACTTTGCGGTGGGTTTGTTCCAGCACGCGCAGGATGCCGTCGTAGCCGTCCTTGCCCCGCATATGAAGATAGGACTCACGGTCACCATCAACCGAAATAAATAATCGCCGCGGCGGGTTCCGGTTCACCGCCTCGATCACCGCCTCGGGTTTGAGGGCATTGGTGAGCAGGTCGAAATTGGGATGGTGCCGGTTAAACCAGGCCATGATGTCCATCGCATCGGGATGGAGCAGAAATTCGCCGCCTTCGAGCCCCACGGTCGTTTTGCGGGTTACGCAGCGGCTCTCCATGATCGTCTTGATTGTTTCAAAGGGGAGGTAATTGACAGGCCGCTTGGTCCAGATCAGGCAGTGTTTGCAGGCCGAATCGCAGAGATCCGTGCCATAGATCATCAGGGTCGAAAGTTTTTTTCGGGATGGGAACCAGCGGTTCCGCAGAAAGGTCATCCCCCGGTTGATATAATTTTGGGCAGCGTACATATTCATAGTGGCATCAGCCGGGTAGCGGGGCGTTTGGCATAAAACCCCGGGTTAAAAATAACGATAATTGGGCAGAGCGGGGCCGCGTGATCAACAAACGCGTCAGGCAAACCTGTTTTTGAGTTTCAGAAAAGGCTTTTCGAAAAAATAATAACTCAGCAGGCTGAGCGCGATAGCCGCTCCGGTGGCTGTAACGGCGCTGCCGAGTTCCGCCATGCGGAAGGAAACTGACTGTTGACGGATTAAGAAATTCTTAAAGGGATCGAAGAGCAGCAGGTACACGGGCCAGTGCCAGACATAAAGTCCGTAAGAGATCTTTCCGAAAAATTTCAGCGGCCGGTTATCCAGCAGGAACCGGATTACACCCGATTCGCCGCGCACGGCTTCATATACCAGCAGCCCGAAGAGCACGGCAAATGTGGTATAGCCCACAAAAGCCAGGTAGGGAAGCGTGAATCCCTGCCGGTTGTTCAGGAAATAAAACCCGAAATTGATGGCGGCCATCAGCAAAACGATAAAAGTTGTATTCTTTTTCAGCCAGTCACGGTTGATCCGCATCAGCAGGGCCACCATGGCGCCGATGCAGAGCCCGTCGATACGGGTAAATGTATAGAGACTGCTGTACGCGAGGTCTTCCACCTTATATGACCATACCGCGAACCGGGCCGCGCCTGTTATTAATAATAACACGGCGACAAAAACAAGCAGGCGCCCGGGTTTCCGCAGCAGGAGGATGATGAAGGGCCAAACAAGGTAAAATTGTTCTTCCACTGCCAGCGACCAGGTATGCAATAAGATGGGATCTCCCTGCGGCGCCTTGAAAATAAATAGCCAGTTCTGCAGGTAAGTCCATAACCAGGCCTGGTGCTGTGTATAATATTCCAGGTCGAGTTGAATACCCCGGATCTCCGGGATAACCAGCAGGCAGATGACCAGCGCGAGGTAAAAGAGGGGGAAGATCCGGAGTAACCTGCGCAGGTAGAAATTGCGCAGGAAATGCGGCTGGCCCAGCGTGTTCATCAGTATATCCGTGATCAGGAATCCGGATAACACGAAAAAGAGGTCGACACCCAGCCAGCCGAAAAAGAAATAATTCATGAACCGGAAATTATGGAGGAAAACCACGAGCAGGATGGCGACGCCCCGCAGCCCGTCGAGTGCGGGATAATATTTATGCTGCGTTGTCGCGGTGGTCATGCGGATTCCGGAATTCGGTTTTTCAAATATAATCCACCCGCGGCCGCCGGAGAAATAAACAGTGGGGAAACGGAGCGGGTCAGTCTTTGTAATTCTCGCCGAATATCTTCGGCTCCAGCAGGGGTAATTGCCCGCCGAAAAATTTATTGACGATGATGCGGTAGGTGTTGACGAGGCTGCCGGATTTTTGCATACCCGAATAGTCGCCGTTGTAAAAATAAATGGCGTCCAGCGCGCCGAAATCAGTGATGGCGGGGGCATTGGCATAATGCCGGTAACCGTGATCGCCCTGGATGATGATGATCTTTTTCCGGGTGCTGTCGGCCAGCAGGCAGTCCACGATCTCGCGGATAAGCTGGTTGGAATATTTCACCTGGCGCAGGTAACCTGCCATATCGGTGTTATTGGGCTGGGGGTTGGCGACCAGTTTTCCTGCTTCATCCACCAGGTAGGGATCATGGGGGATCATGAAATGCGTGTAACTAAATACTGGTTTGTCAGGGTGTGCCGCCGCGAGTTCCCGGCAATCTTTGGTAATATGCTCGTAAGCTTTCAGGTTATAATCATGAAAGGAGGCCATGCTTTTCCGGATCATACCGGGTTGACCGTTCTTTCTTCCGAATAAGCGGTTAAGTTTTTCCAGCAGCCAGGGATTGCGGTACAGCCTTTCGAGGGTTTGGTTACGCAGCCAGTTATTGGGTTTAACCACGCCCAGTACGCCGAAATTGGTCAGCAGGTGTTTGTCCTCCAGTTGGGAGAAAATGGAAAAGCGATACCCGCTTTTTTTCAGGAAGCGCTGCATCTCGTTATTTTCATAGGCGCGCTGGCCCACCAGGAAATTCGATGAATTGGATAACTGGTAGGCTTCCGCGCCCTGCAGGTATTGCAGGTTGAAGACAGAAGCGATAGAGTAGGGAGTGGATTTATAATTGCTGATGGCGGAGTCTGCGATAAAAAAACCCTTTGATTCCAGGTAGGGGTTGATGCTGTTGTCGTAGTCCCAGTATTGTTTCAGCGCCGGGGCATTGGTATAGGAATCAAAGATGATATGGTAGATATCCGGCAAACCAGAAGTGGGGGCCTTCACATCTTCAAGTACGGGACGCGTCATTCGTCGTGAAAGGGCCGCGACGTTGTGCCCCGATACGAATTTCCCGGCCAGCAGAACGGCTTCGATCAGCAGCAGCGCGCAAAAAATACTCAACAGGTACAGGTTTATCCTTGCCAGTACCTGTTTCTTTTTCCGGATCAACATAAACAGGATAAATACCGAAACCGCCATCGCCCCCAGCAATACAAAGCTTTGGCCCAGCCAGTGCAGGGGTTGCCACCGGTACAGCCGGTCCTGGATCACCCCGAAAAAAAGAAAGGCGGTTACCAGCAGGGTGGAGAGGAACAACGATTGCGCTAAATCCAGCCGTAATAATTTATGGCAGATGCTCAGCAGGAGCAAAGCGAAACAAGCATAAATAACAAGGAGCAGGAATACATCACGGGTAAAAATGAGCTGGGTAAAATAATTGGCGTTGTGTAAAAAGAAAAAGCATACGGGCAGCACCGGCAGGATGCGGATCCGGGGGCCGGTTCCTGATCGGGACGCTGCGTTTTCGCTGTTCATCGTCTTTTCTTTTGGGCTTTTGCCGCCTGGATTATTCCCGGGGTCAGGTACCGGATGATATATTTACCGGTGATATTGAATTCCAGGTTCACCGGGTCGCCCGGCCGGATATTTTTGATATTGGTATGATTAAATGTATAGGGAATTATGGATACCCTGAAACTTTTTTTCTTCACTTTATAGGCGGTAAGACTGATGCCATTAACGCAGACCGCGTCTTTTTCCACGATATAGGGGGCGAATTTTCCCGGGAATGCAAATTCCAGTTCCCAGCTGCCGTCCAGTTCCTTTTTTTTCGTGCAGGTTCCCCTTGCGTCCACATGCCCCTGCACGATATGCCCGTCGATCCGGTCGGTGGGGAGCAGGCATCTTTCAAGATTTATTTCCGTGCCGGGTTGCCAGTTTCCCAGGATCGTTTTTTTAAGGGTTTCTTTCACGGCGGTCACCAGGTGAAGATCCCCCTTCACTTCTTCTACGGTCAGGCATACGCCGTCATGGCTGAGACTCTGATCCGGCTTTAGTTGAGAAGACAGGGAGGAGGCTACCCAGAAACTGAGGTTCGTGCCTTCGGGTATGACAGATTTGATAAGGCCCAGGGTTTCAACGATGCCGGTAAACATGGCTGCAAATTAGCAGATATTCCCGCAAGACCGGCCGGGCGGCCCGGAACTTTTGACCCGGCGATTTGAATATGTAGGATTTTACCTGTATCTTTGCCAGCCCTTAAAAGGGGCTAAAAAAATACCAAAGGAGGTATCATTCTATATGCTGATTATCGACTCAAAAGATTGCGAAAACATCGACAAAGCCTTAAAAAAGTACAAAAAGAAATTCGAGAAATCGAAGATCCTGCTGCAACTGCGCGAGCGCCAGTCGTTCACCAAGCCGTCTGTCAGACGCCGCGGTGAGATCCTGAAAGCCGTATACAAGCAAAAGATCGCGAGCGGCAAGATCGAAGCCTGAGGCCGTCGTTGAATCATATTATGGGATAGCTGCAAAGTTTAATAGCTTTGTAGCTATCCTTTTTTTCGGCCTGCCCGGTTTCGGAAGGAAGGAGATTTTTCAGCATATGCCGGTACTAACCCAGGAAACACTACAGCCTTTTTACGAATACCTCCGGTTTGAAAAAAGGTATTCTGCGCACACGCTTACCGCCTACCGGGCCGATCTGGGTGATTTTAGCGATTATCTCGATAAACATTTCGGCAGTATTGCCATTACGGAAATCAACCATGGCCTGGTCAGGAGCTGGCTGGCTTCCCTGAAAGACCGGGGGCTCACCGCCAAATCCATCAACCGTAAAATATCCGGCCTTCGTTCCCTCTTTAAATATTTACTCAAGACCGGCGTCATTACCTCCACCCCGATGACCAAAGTCATCAGCCCGAAAATAGGCAAGCGTTTACCAGAGTTTGTCAGGCAGGAGGAGGCGGCGCAACTGCTGGACAACCTGGAACGGAATACGGAAGACTGGAAGAGCCTGAATGCCCAAATGCTGATTACCATCTTTTATGCCACGGGTATGCGGCTCAGCGAACTGCTTAACCTGCGGGAAAAGCAGGTCGATTTCGCGAAAAGCCAGATCAAAGTGCTGGGCAAGGGCAATAAGGAAAGGATCATCCCCGTAAGCCCGGAATTGACGACGCGGATCCGTGAATATATTATATTGAAACAGGAGTATTTCGCCGGCAGGGGCGAACCCGCCGGGGGGCTGGCAGCGGAACTCCTGGTTACGGAAAAGGGTAAAAAAATATACCCCCGTTATGCCTGGGCCCTGGTCAACCAGTACCTGGGTGAAGCCAGTTCGCTCTCCAAAAAGAGCCCCCACGTGCTGCGGCACAGTTTTGCCACCCACCTCGTGAATAACGGGGCCAGCCTGAACGCCGTCAAGGAATTACTGGGGCACAGCAGCCTGGCTGCCACGCAGGTGTATACCCATAACAGCATCGAAAAATTAAAAGATATTCATAAAAAAGCCCACCCGAAGGCCTGAAAATTGCGGTCCGGCACAATAAAAAATTAGGACAATTTTGCTTGGCACAAAATGTGTTTTGATGTACCTTAAAGCTGACAAAAGAACCGAACCCTATCGAAAGGACCGCCAGTTCTTTATTTATTGTTTTACTGATTAAAACTGATCACTATGAACGTAAACATCCAAACTGTTCGTTTTGACGCAGACCAGAAACTGATCGAGTACGTAAACCGCAAATTGCAGAAACTCACCAGTTTCAACGACCGGATCATCCAGGTGAAAGTGTTTCTCAAACTCGACAACGTGGTGCATGTAATCAAAGACAAGGTTGCCGAGATCAGGGTGCACATCCCGCGTCACAATTTCTTCGTAAAATCAACCAGTAAATCATTTGAGGAATCGTTCGACGACGCCATCGATTCACTCGTCACGCAAATGAAAAGAAATAAGGAAAGAAAAGCCGCCTGAAAAATTACCGACCCCGCCCGCAAGCGGGGTCTTTTTTTTACCCGCATATTTTTATATCTCCCGGTAAAACGGAAACGGAAAATCAGCCCCGGATTTCAGTGGGGGAAAGGGGAACCCGGGATGATTATGATTGTGGATTCCCGGTGTGCAACTGGCTGAAAACAAGCAAAAAATTCCCCTTCCAAAATTTTTCCGAATATCAAATTCCCTTACCTTTGCCTCCCCAATAAATGGGGTAGCTCTTTATTGCCTGAA
>CAYNSL010000073.1:0-17546 GCA_964399755.1 uncultured Chitinophaga sp.
CCCCATTTTCTTTTGGGAGTGCAAAGGTAAGCCCGGGGGTCATACCCTCCAAATAGTTGGGAGAGAATTTTCTACGCTGTGGACAAACTTTGGGTACCCGGCCGGGGCTCATTCTACAGGCTTGATTTTCAGACTCAATGTAGCGAAGCCGCCTAACTCGAGATGCTCCACCCTGAACCGGTGATTCCCATCCAGCCGGACCCTGAATTTTTTGTGCGGGGATTCGTCAAAAACATAGAGCGAGGGGTTCCATTCGTCGATCAGCAGGCGGTCGTCGATCAATACGCGAACGGCATCATCCCAGGTAACCGAAATCTCATATTCGCCGGGCTTAAATTCGGCGGTGGCCGCAGCCACGGTCATGAATTGCGTGTGCTGTTTGCCCGACGCTTTGATGCCACCCCACCACGCATAATCCAGCTGCTTTACCCTTTCATTTTTAAAGGGCTCATTCGCGGTTCCCGCGGATGGAGGGAATAGCGCGCCCTTGCGAATGGGATTGTATTGTGCGGTATCGAGGGAGAAAAACTGCACCTGCCAGTCCATCGGGTGAAAATATTTCCGGTAGGAAAAACCATAGACTTTCCCGGCGGGAATTTTTTCTCCGAAAGGTGTCGTGATCGCCGGCCCGGTATAATCCAGTTCAATCAGGATATCGGTCAGATCCGATCTGATTTTCTTAGCCGTGATCCGGGCCGGGAATTCCCCGCTGCTGTCTGAAATAGCTTCCACACCGCGCGCCGATATTATTTTCCATTTGCCCGCCGGCGCCAGCAGGTCGAACTGCATGGTTTCCGATGTATCGGTGGGATTGCTGTTCCAGATGACCGGCGACCGGAAATCATAGGGACCCCATTCAGTGATCAGAATATTATTCCTTCCCGCCAGTTTCGCATTGCCCCGGAAAGGATCGATGGGATTTTTAATGACCGGGGCCACGAGGGTTGTATCCGCCCATTCAATGCTGACCGAATCGATATGCGTAACGGTGGAGTCCGCACGCAGCCGGATACCCATACCGGAATAAGTATTACCGTATATATTAATGCTGTCGGAACGGGTAATACTGATAGCGACCGGGTTGCTGTTAAAACTATTCAGCATGACCTGGTAGCCCGCGCTCCGGGTATCCCGATATTTGGCATACCCCCAGTCGGATGGCTGCGTTTTATTCGACCAGAGTTTGATGGCTTCGCGGTCGCCCGTAAAAAGGTTGTGCAGCACCCGGTTTTGCTGCCCGTGTTCGATGGCGATGCCGATACGGTTATTCCGGAACTGGTTATCGTCGATCAGGGATTCAAAACTGTAGCCGCCCCAGATCCCGTGGTCGCATTCGAAGATCCGGTTCCCCGATATTCGGTTACGGCTAAACGTTAGTTCCACCCCGTTGGTGGGCGCGTAGGAAAAATCATTGCCCCAGAGCAGGTTGTCGTTACAGCCACCTTTTCCCGTGTCCATCGTGGTCTGGCCTGCCCAGAGAAAAAAACCGTCGCCCCCGTGGGTAACCGAATTTTTATAAAAGATATTGTTGTGGCTTTGCTCGTACACAAGGATCCCCGCACTGTCCTGCCCCCGGTTATACACCCCGTGACTGTAGCCCCGCACATTGAAATTGATCCGGTTATAGGCCACTTCGTTGCGGCTGCAGCGGTACATGCCCAGCCCGATTCCGGAGTTGAAGGAAAAATCGTTGTTATAGATCTTCCCGTCGTTGCATTCCGTCATCATCAGCGCGTTCTGCCCCCCGGTGACCTTACAGTTACGTATAACCGAAAAATGACAGCCCCGCAGGTATATCGCCGCCCCGTAACGCAGCCATTCGTCCTTTTCATTGTGGTGGTAGCTCATCCAGTCGGAGATATCTTCCTTCTCCTGCGTACTGTTCAGCTGCGGCCGGTAATTATAGCTGAAATCGCAGTTGTCGAGGGTCAGCCGCTCCACGTTCCGGGCCAGCAGGGCGACTTTATATCCCCGTGCTTTCAGGTTTTTGATCGTCACATTCCGGCTATTCCGTACCAGGAGGGCCACCCCGTAAAATTCGTCCGGCCTGCCGGCACCCGGGCTCCCTTTTAATTCCGCCCCATTAAAATCAATAATGAGATTATTCCCTTCAATAATAATAAGCGCCCCGGCTGTATCCCGGGGAGCGCCGAGCGCGTACACCGCTTTCCGGATCTTTGCCGATTTACTGAGGGTCATCCCGGCCGATAAAGCACGCTCCTGGGCGGGCGCTGTGATGCAAAATAACAGGAGCGAAAGGGCAAATATTATTTTTCGGGGCATGGCATTTCTATTATCCGCATCAATTTACACAATAATACAGGACAGGTATGCCGAAAAAAATCCCGTTCCGGGTAACGGAACGGGATGTTATCGGTCAGCAACCTTATCTGATTAAGCGTTCACCTTTCCCTTCACTTTCGCGATCACTTCCTCGGCAATATTTGCCGGCGCGGGAGAGTAATGCGAAAACTCCATCGTGGAAGAGGCACGGCCGGAAGAGAGTGAACGGAGCTGGGTAACATACCCGAACATTTCGCTGAGCGGCACTTTGGCTTTGATCACCTGGGCGTTGTTCCGGCTGTCCATACCTTCCATCATCCCGCGGCGACGGTTCAGGTCACCCGTCACATCACCCATGTACTGGTCGGGCGTTACCACTTCCACTTTCATGATCGGCTCGAGCAATACCGGTTTTGCCTTACGGGCCGCTTCGCGGAATCCCTGTTTGGCGCAAAGCTCGAATGACATGGAGTCGGAGTCAACCGCGTGGAAACTTCCGTCAAACACGCGGATCTTCATATTCGCTACCGGGTAGCTGGCCAGCACGCCCGTGGTCATCGCCTGCTCAAATCCTTTCTGGATGGCCGGAACAAATTCACGGGGAATGGATCCGCCGAACAGGTCGTTTACGAACTGGTAATGCTTATCGGGGTTTTCCGCCTGCCAGTCTTTATCAACAGGTCCGAGTTCGAATATGATATCAGCGAACTTACCGCGGCCACCGGTTTGTTTTTTCAGGGTTTCGCGGTGTTCAACCGTAGCCTGGAAGGCTTCTTTATAAGCCACCTGCGGCGCGCCCTGGTTCACTTCCACTTTGAATTCGCGTTTCATCCGGTCAACGATGATCTCCAGGTGCAGTTCACCCATCCCTGAAAGGATGGTCTGTCCTGTTTCCTCATCTGTTTTTACCCGCAGCGTGGGATCTTCTTCCACGAGTTTGGCAATGGCCATACCCATCTTGTCCACATCGGCCTGGGTCTTGGGTTCCACCGCCACCGAAATAACGGGTTCGGGGATGAACATATTCTCGAGGGTGATCGGGTGATTTTCATCGCAGAGTGTATCACCCGTTTTGATTTCCTTGAAACCAACCGCAGCGCCGATATCACCCGCTTCGATAAAGTCGATCGGGTTTTGCTTGTTGGCAAACATCTTCATGATACGGCTGATCCTTTCCTTCTTTCCGCTGCGCACATTGAGCACATAGGATCCGGCATCGAGGTGGCCGGAATAACAACGGAAGAAAGCCAGGCGGCCCACGAAGGGATCGGTCATGATCTTGAAAGCCAGCGCCGCGAAAGGTTCTTTCGGATCGGCCTTGCGTTTAATGGTTTCGCCCGTATCGGGATCGGTACCCTCGGTGTCGGGGATATCAACCGGTGAAGGGAGATAACGGCATACGGCGTCGAGCGCGGTTTGCACGCCTTTATTCTTGAAGGAAGAACCGCAAAGCATCGGTACGATACTCAGATCGATCGTCGCTTTCCGGATGGCTTCGTGCATTTCGGCTTCCGTGATGCTATCGGGATTGTCGAAAAATTTCTCCATCAGGTGATCATCGTATTCGGCAACGGCTTCTACCAGGCTGGCCCTCCATTCCTTAGCTTCTTCCACCATATCCGCCGGCACTTCGATCTCGTCAAAGGTCATCCCTTCGGTTTCCATATGCCAGATGATACCTTTCATCTTGATCAGGTCCACCACGCCTTTGAAATCATCTTCGGCGCCGATGGGCAGCTGCAGGGGAACGGCTTTTGATCCGAGCATTTCCTTCACCTGTTTTACTACGTTCAGGAAGTCGGCGCCGGCGCGGTCCATCTTATTCACAAATCCGATACGGGGAACACCGTAACGGTTGGCCTGGCGCCATACCGTTTCCGATTGGGGCTCTACTCCATCCACGGCAGAGAACAGGGCGATGAGCCCATCCAGCACGCGCATGGAACGCTCCACTTCCACCGTAAAGTCCACGTGACCCGGCGTATCAATGATGTTGAAACCATACTTCTTTGTTTCCGGCGTTACTTTCCCTTTGTCAGTCGGGAAATTCCACTGGCAGCTTACGGCAGCAGAGGTAATAGTGATACCTCTTTCCTTTTCCTGCTCCATCCAGTCGGTAGTGGCGGCACCATCATGCACCTCCCCGATCTTATGGATCATACCCGTGTAGCGGAGGATACGTTCCGTTGTGGTGGTTTTACCCGCATCAATATGCGCGGCGATACCAAAGTTCCTTTGAAATTTCAGATCTGCCATGACAACTTTATTTTCAAGTGTTTAATTCAAAATTATCAGTCCCGTTTCCGGGTGCCGCCTCCCCTTTTCCTGCGCCCCTGATAAAGAGGAATAAAATGGGCTTGAAACGGGCGGGCAAAGGTACGGGAAAAAGCCGGAAATCTAAGCCCCCTCCCCTTCATATTTATTCCTGTGGATAAATCGAAATCAGGCTTTCCGGCAACATGAAATAACAGGTACAGACCTGTAAAAGGGCCAACCTGTTTCCACTGAAAAACCTTTTATTTTGAATGCCCGTAAATATTGATATGGAAAGAAAGATTTATAACCCGATCCAGAAAGACAGCGTGGTTTTTATCAAAACAGCGGCCGATACCGCGAATGAATTTACCCTCGTAGAAGTCGAACTGGCCGATGGCGGAGGCGTGGGCTTACATTATCACAAAACCTATTCGGAACATTTTGAGTGCCTGGAAGGCGAAGTGCAGGTGCAATTGGGAAAAACCATGAATACCCTTTCACCCGGCCAGTCCGCAACAGCTTTACCGCGGGTCAACCACCTGTTTCGTAACCGCAGCGGGAAACCCTGCAGGTTCAGGGTGGAAATCCGGCCCGCCTGCAGGGGTTTTGAGGAATCCCTGCAGATCGGGTACGGACTGGCCGCAGACGGCCTATGTCATCCCAATGGTTTTCCAAAAGACAAACTGGCGCTGGCCTGGTTGTTCAGCATCAGCGAAAGCAACCTGCCCGGATGGCGAAGCCTTTTTGAATTTATCCTGAGAAAACAGTCACGCAAAGCGGTAAGGAAAGGTACAGACCGGGACCTGGTACGGCGTTATGTAAAATTCTGAACCGTCGTGGCGGTAAATAAAAAAAATGTCCCCGTTGCGGGGACATTTTTTTATCACTGATCTGCGATTTTATTCTTTGGTATAGTAACTGAGTTTCATTTCCACGCGGCGGTTCTGCTGGCGGCCGGCAGCCGTTTTATTATCGGCGATCGGCATGGTTTCACCATGACCGGCGGAAGTGATGCGGCTGGCATCGATGCCCTTGCTCACGATATAACCCATTACAGAGGCGGCGCGGTTATCGCTCAGTTTCTGGTTGTACTCGTCACTTCCTACATTATCCGTATGGCCATCAATGGCCAGTTTCATTTCAGGATTTTCCTGCATGATCTTCACCACATCGTTCAATCCTTTGTAGGATTTGGTCTGCAGCTTGGCGCTGCCGGTTACAAACAGGATGTTCTTGGCGGCGAGGTCCACTTTCTTGATGATCTCGGGCGGGATGATGGGGCAACCGAAGTTCTCGGGTACGCCTTTCAGGTTCGGGCATTTGTCTTCTTCGTCATTAACGCCATCGCCATCCGTATCCGGGATCGGGCAACCCTGGTAGCGGGCCACACCGGGAACGGTCGGACATTTATCTTCTTCGTCATTGATGCCGTCTTTATCCGTATCCGGGATCGGGCAACCCTGGTAGCGGGCCAGTCCTGGTACGGTAGGACATTTATCTTCCTCATCATTGATACCGTCTTTATCCGTATCGGGGATGGGGCAGCCGTCATATTTGGCAAGACCTTTCACGGTCGGACATTTATCCAGCGCGTCGATAATGCCGTCGCCATCCGTATCAGGAGGAGGCGGAGGAGGCGGAGGCACAACTTTCACGGGTTCCTTTTTCTTGCCGATGCGGGCGGCCACGCCGAAACTGTGCTGGAAATGATAATTGGCTGTTTCGTTTGTGATGGGTACGCGGTAAGTGGAAGTGGTGAAAATATGCACGTCGTCAAAGAGATTTACTTTCAAACCAAGTCCCAGCGGCATGAAAGCGCCGTAATACTTGCGGTACATATGTCCGCCGACACCGGCGGTGATATAAGGCTGTACCCAGTATTTTTCGGTAGTCATTTTCAGGATGATCATCGCGTTTGCTTCCAGGAGCAGGTTTTCGTTGGTAAACGACTTATTGGGCATGGGGTAACGAAGGAAGGAACCGCCCAGTGATGCAGAGTAATCCACATGTTTGCGCAGGCCTTTGAAATAGGTGATGGCCAGGCCGGGATTCATTTCTTTGAGTTTCGCAAATTTTTTATCGCTGATAACCTGGCTCAGGGAAGTGGTGCGTATACGGGAAGGAGTTACAAAATCGTTCAGGAAAAAACTAATACCGAGAGCCTTGGGTCTTATTTCATCGTCTTGCCCATAACTGGCAGGGATAAGCAGGTACAGTGCAAACAATGCAGACAATATCTTCTTCATAAAGAGATAGTTTGGTTTTAAACTAAACAAAAATAACGGGTAAGTTTAATATCCGGAAATAAATTATTTACTTACTAACCATAGGGTTGGGCGGGGTGGCCGGGGGTCGAAAAGTTGTGGAAAAACAGTGCCACAGGCGGGATTCCGGGCTTCATTTCCGGGCGAAATATTTTTCCCGCAGCCTTTTGTCGTCGCCATACACGTCGTCAAAGAAAGCCACACCCCCGTTACGGCCTTCGCAGGTAATGTATCGGATGAATAAGGGCATTTTATATTTCAGCGCCAGCTGGCGTTTTTCCTTGTTTTTCAGCCAGGTTTTTACCGAGTCGATTTTTTTATAATTACCGCCCGATTGCAGGCTGTCATTGCGTAAAATGTAGAAAGCCAGTTGCTGCCATTCCTGTACCCGTACACATCCGTGACTCAGCGAACGCATCGCATTCGCAAACAGGTAGCGCTGGTTGGTATCGTGCAGGTATACGGAATACTTGTTGTCGAAATGAAATTTCAGGATACCGAGCGCATTCGCATCGCCGCTACCCTGCACCACGCGGTAGGGAATGCTTTTGCTGTATTTGGACCAGTCAACGGTAAAAGGATCCACTTCTTCGCCCTTACTGTCTAACAGGCTGAACCCCTTCCGCGCTAAGTAACCCGGATTCTTTTTAACGGCCGGGAGGATCTCTTTTGCCACAATACTCGGCGGCGGCACCCACTGCGGATAAGTGATCAGTACGGAAATAGCGCTGTTCAGCATGGGTGTGCGGGTCAGCGGTTTGCCGGTAATCACTTTTGATGAAAATTTCAGGTCCCCGTTTTCCACCACATACAGGTAATTGGAGGAAGCGTTTACCCATATATATTTGGCGGGCATGCGGGCCGGCAGTTTTTTAAATTTATCCAGGCTGATGGCGATGCGGATGAATTTTTCGCGGTCAGACAGGTTTAACATCCGGATCGTTCCCGCCCCGGCTTTCCCGTCAACCGTAATCCCTTTCTGCTGCTGAAATTTTTTAACCGCCGCTGCCAGTTCCGCGGAATCGGCCTGCACACTGTCGAATTTAATATACCCGCCTTCATATAGTCTTTGCTGGAGCGCTTTTTTAAAACTGCCCGAATCTTTCCCGGGCATGGGCACTTTGGTATATTCCCTGAAATCGGAACTGTCGAGGAAACGCGGGATCCCTGCTTTGAGCAAATGATAACCCCTTTCTGCAGGTTCCAGTGAATCGATCACCGCAAACAGGTTTCCGTGTTGCCGGAACGCATCCAGGCGCTGTACATAAAATTCATTGCCAAGCGCGGTGTCTTTGTTCAGTGATATACTGTCGTTGGGCAGACGGCCCAGTTTTATGTCATGAATGATCCGGACATAAGCGTCGGTGAGCATGATATCGGATTGCGCCCAGAGCAGGGCGTCTTTCCGGTCGCCGCGGGCGAGACTGTCGGCTGTAAAACGATCACGGATTTCCCGCAGGGGAACTGCATGATAATCTTCGGGGAAAAGACCGTATAAGGCTGACTTTTCGATAAACCCGAAAAGGGAATCCGCGATGGGGTTCCATTTTTCCTGGTCCGACCAGAGCGCCGAATAATTGTTGTCGCTGTAAATGAATTTTACGGTGGCAGGCTGGCTGACCAGCGTGTCGTTCCCGGCGGCATCCGGGAGCAGGGCGCGAATGACATCGCCGGTCTTTTGTTTCATCTCTTCCGGGCGGGCTACCTGTGTATCTTTCAGGGCGGGTTTACCCCGGCAGCTCCAGAAACCGAGCCAAAAGATGAGGCATAGGGAATGAAATAAAATGCGTTTGATCATAGGTATGATGGTGGCGGCCCGGCGCGATTATTTTACTTAACTTAACCCGAATGAAAGCTGCCGGTATGCTTAACAATATAAGAAAAGGTATCTATTTGGAGGATTTGCTGTTGTTATTTTTATCAACAGCCGCAAGCCTTGTTTGCGCCGCCCAGGATAGTAGTTATACGCGTCCCCCGGTCACCGCGCGATGGGAAGAATATAACCGGCAGGTGCAAAAGGATTCCTCTAAAAAAATGATCGAACTCAGGACATTGATCCCGGGGATCGTATATGATCTGCGTTACGCCGGCACCAATAATTTTATGCACCGGAGAATGTACCCGCCGGGCACCCGGTTCACTTTTTTGCGGGTACCCGCCGCCCGGGCCCTTTCCGGGGTGCAACAGGAGTTGAATGAGATGGGACTGGGACTGAAAATTTTTGACGCATACCGGCCCTATGCAGTGACCGTGAAATTCTGGGAGCTCGTAAAGGATGAACGTTATGTAGCCAACCCTTCCAAAGGAAGCGGTCATAACCGCGGCATCGCGGTAGATTTAACCATCATTAATCTGAAAACGGGGACGGAGCTGAACATGGGAACGGGCTTTGATAATTTCACCGATACGGCGCACCAGGGTTTCACCCAACTCCCGGAAGAAATATTACAGAACCGTAACCTGCTGCGTTCGCTGATGGAGAAACAGGGTTTCAGGGCGCTGGATACCGAATGGTGGCATTTCTTTTTACCGGAAAGCAGTCGTTATGAAATACTGGACCTCCCTTTTATCCGGCTGAAAAAAAACTTATAAGCTGACCACGCTGATGACCGCATCTGTATTGATGGGACCGTAAATATGCGGGAAGGTATCATGGGTAGAGGGCGACCATTCGAACACACAGCCGCTGCTGAGTTTATCGGTATCGATCACGAGTTTGACCAGTCCGGTACGGCCGGCGAAATACCGCTCCAGTACGCCTGTCACCTGCTGTTCCTGCGAACAATGGATAAAGCCTTCTTCTTTCAGGGAAGGCGATTCATAGCTTCCCTTTTCAAGGGCGCTGTTCCAGTCGGCCGCAGTAGTTACATGATAAATGATGGGCATTATAAAATACGTTTGATGCGTTGTTCCAGCATGAATAAATCGGCGAGCACCATGGCGGTTACCGCTTCAAGCACGACCGGCACGCGCAGGGCGATACAAAGGTCATGACGGCCTTTGACGGAAACTTTTTCCATTTTTCCCGAATCCCAGTTCAGCGTGGTTTGCTCTTTAGGTGTGGAGGAAGTGGGTTTGACCGCCACCCGGAATACCAGTTCGTTTCCATTGGTAAGACCGCCCACTACCCCGCCGGCATGATTGGTGCGCGTCTTTCCTTCCATGTCCTCAATCGCGTCGTTATGCTCGCTGCCCAGCATACCGGCCGCGGCAAAACCTGTCCCGAATTCAATACCGCGTATCGCGGGTATCGCGAAAACGATATGGCTTAACAGTGATTCAGCGGAATCAAAAAAAGGTTCGCCGAGCCCGGCGGGCAAACCGTCCACGCGGCATTCGATGATACCGCCGACGGAGTCCTTGGCGTCAATGGCTTTTTGCAGTCCTTTGTCCGGGTCCGTTTCCCCTCCAATGGAAAGAATGGATGAAACAACCCGGATATTGCCGAGCAGTTTCTTAGCGATCACCCCGGCGGCCACCAGGGCCACGGTCAGCCGGCCGCTGAAATGCCCGCTGCCGCGATAATCTTCATTGCCGCCGAATTTTTTCCGCGCTACAAAATCAGCGTGCCCGGGTCTGGGCACATCGCGTTGTCTTTCGTAATCGGCGCTGCGGATATTTTTATTTTCAAATAAAATGGTGATGGGCGCCCCCGTGGTTTTACCGTTGAACAATCCGCTTTTAAACTGCGGTAAATCTTCTTCCCGGCGCGGTGTTGTGCCTTTTTGCAAACCGCCCTTTCTTCTTTCCAGGTCCGGTAAAAAATCAGTGGTTGCCAATGGCAGGCCTGCCGGGCAACCATCTATGACTATGCCCACCGATTCGCCGTGCGATTCACCAAAGATGGAAACCCGGAATATGCGTCCGAATGAATTCAAGGTTTATAAATTGAATTGTTGATCAGGTAAAGATACATCCGCCCCGAGGCTTTTCAAATCATTAAAAAAACCCGGATATGATTTTCTTACTGCGCCGGCTTCATGAATCACCGTTTCGCCAGCGGCACCCAGCGCCGCCACCGAAGCTGCCATGGCAATGCGATGGTCGTGGTGCGAATAAATTTCGGATCCTTTTACCCCCATTCCCCCCTCTATGATCATTATATCATCCTGCAGTCTGATGACAATGCCCATTTTCCCGAATTCCTCCTGCAGGGTTTGCGCCCGGTTACTTTCCTTGTATAGTAGCCGGTTCAGACCACTGATAGTGCTGTTTCCCTTACAAAAAGCCGCAAGTGCGACCAGTGGGGGAAAAAGGTCGGGGCAGTCGGTGGCATCAAAATGAAAGGCGTTCATTTCGGCCGGGCGGATCTTAATTCCCTTTGCCTCCACCGCGACCCCGGCATTGGCCGTCATCAGTACTTCCAGGATCGCTTTATCCGCCTGTGCGGATGTCAGGTCCAGTCCCGTGATGGTAACAGGACCCGCGATCGCGCCGGCCACCAGCAGGAAAGCACCGCCGCTCCAGTCGCGCTCCACCGTATAATCGATCATTGTATTTTGCAGGGGGGGTGCGGCATCATCAAAATAAAATTCCCGGTAAGCCCTGTTCTCCGGTGTTTTTAAGCCGAAATCGCGCATCACCGAGAGGGTAAGGTCGATATAGGGCCGGCTGGCCAGTTTGCTGACCTTTATCGATACGTTCCTTGCACCCGCGGCGGCATAGGCCAACAGCAGACCGGTGAGAAACTGCGAACTCATTGAGCCGTCCACTTCAATATCGGCGGGCTGAAGCGGTCCCCGGACCACCAGGGGCAGTTTTCCTTCGTTGCTGCTAACGGCGACGCCCAGACGCGGAAGTACTTCCCCGAAAAAATGCATGGGGCGGCCGGCCAGGCTGCCGCTACCGGTGATGGTTAAGCGCTGATCCGAGAGCGCGGCCAGCGGGGTAAACATCCGGATGCCCAGCCCGCTTTCCCCGCAATCGAGTTTCCCGGTAACCGGCCGGATCTCACCCCCCCGCACCTGCCAGCCGTCATCCGTTTCCGTAATCTCCGCGCCAAGCGCCCGGATGATACCCAGGGCCGCCCGGTCATCATTGGACTCCCCGGGTTTACGAATTAACGTAACACCCCGGTGCAGCAGGGCTGCGGCACAGGCACGCTGCATCGAGCTTTTGGATGCGGGCGCGGCGATCGTGCCCTTTAAACGGGAGGGATGAATAATGACTTTCACTATTAATATTTCCGGATAAAACTTTCCAGTTTTTGCAGGGAGACCGGTACGATAACCGCTTTCCCGATTTTTTCGAGCGCCACGTAATGGATGTTTTTCCGGGCCCGTTTTTTATCCATCTTCAGCACCCGGAATACTTTTTGTTTATTAAAGGAGGCATAGGCCGGTAACCGGTATCGGCCGAGCAGTTCCACCAGTCTTTCGGTTTGGGAAAACCCGGTGAGTTGCGCCGACACATGTGCGGCAAATGTCATCCCGATCGCAACGGCCTGTCCGTGCATCAGCTCATACTGGTTTTCCAGCGCATGACCCAGCGTGTGCCCGAAATTGAGCAGGCGACGCTCCCCTTTCTCAAATTCGTCCTTCCGTACCAGCCGGGTCTTGAGCAGGGCATTGCGTTGCAGCAGTGCTGCCAGTCTTTTTTTATTTTCCCGGTAAGTTTTGATGGATGATTTTTCCAGTTCCGCGAACATGGCTGCATCCCGGATACAGGCATGCTTGATGATTTCCGCGAAGCCATTCTCCCATTCCGCCATCGGCAGGCTGTCAAGGAATGAGAGATCCTGGAGAATGAACGAAGGCTGACGGATGGTTCCCAGCATATTTTTATACTCACCCACATCGATGCCGTTCTTACCACCGATCGAAGCGTCGACCAGGCCGAGGATGCTGGTTGGTATGAAGCCAAATCGAAGTCCCCGCATATATATCGACGCCACATAACCGGTCAGATCCGTGATCACGCCTCCGCCCACGCCCACCAGGATATGATCGCGGCCGGTTTCCATCCTGATCAGCTGATCAATCAGGGCATCAACGGTTGATTGCACTTTATAATCCTCGCCGGGTTTCAGCACGATCGTATTCCATCCGCGGAACCTGGCGGGATGCGCTTTGTAAATGTTCTCATCGGTAATCAGTACCGACGACCGCGGGTCGGCGACCTTTTTGAGCTGACCCGGGCCGGCCCCCCAAAAATAATCAACCACCGAGCGGCTGAATGTATATGTGCTTTTTTGCATTTGCATGAATACGATGATGAATCACCGCGCCGGTCACAACCATTAATAATAAACCAACTCCCGGATTGCGCAATTCATTTACCGGTGAAACCAAATAATATCAGCTGTCCATAATTTTTTTCTGGTGATTGATACTCTCCATATGCACGGCGTCAAAATACCTCGTGATGAATTCACGGCTCAGTCCGATCTTCTCGCCTTTCGCCGAAGCCCTTTCGATGATCTCGTTCCAGCGATGGGTTTGCAGGATGGTGATGTTATTATCTTTTTTGTATTGGCCGATCTGTTCGGCGATTTTCATCCGCTGGCTGAGCAGCTGCATCAGTTCGTCATCGAGGTGATTGATCTGCTGCCGCAGTTTTTCCAGTGCGGCATGATAGGCTTCGGAACTCACGTCTTCTTTCCGCCAGGTAATACTTTCCAGCATTTCTTTCAGGCGCTCGGGTGTGACCTGCTGCTTCGCGTCGCTCCAGGCATTGTCAGGATCGATATGGCTTTCGATCATCAACCCGTCGTAGTCCAGGTCGATCGCCTTTTGCATCACTTCCATCAGGATATCCCGGCGTCCACAGATATGCGAGGGATCATTGATAAAAAGGAAATCGGGGTATTTCAGTTTCATTTCGATAGCGAGGTGCCACATCGGGGCGTTGCGGTATTCGGTATTCCCGTAAGAGGAAAAGCCGCGGTGGATCAGACCGATCTGTTTGATACCGGCCCTGGCCACACGCTCCACCGCACCGGTCCATAATTCCAGATCGGGGTTGATGGGATTCTTGATCATCACCGGGATGTCTACACCCCGCAAGGCATCGGCCAGTTCCTGTACGCTGAAAGGATTCACCGTGGTACGCGCGCCTATCCATAATACATCCACTTCAAAGGTCAGCGCATCCTGTACCTGTTTAGCCGTCGCAACTTCGACCGTTACAGGCAGCCCCGTTAATTTTTTGGCCTGCTGCAGCCAGGGAAGTCCTTTGGCACCCACGCCTTCAAACATCCCCGGTTTGGTTCGTGGTTTCCAGATGCCGGCGCGCAGCATATGTACGCGACCCGTAGCGGCGAGGCGTTTTGCCGTTTCCAGTACCTGCGTTTCCGTTTCTGCGCTGCAGGGCCCGCTGATGATCAGCGGCCGCTTGTTCCAGGCTGCCAGCGTTACGACATTAGCCCCCTGTTCTGTTGTCTGCATATCGGTAAAGATAAATTTTTATACCATTATCGCTTTCCCGCTACACGATTGTGTAATGAATTCGGTTTAACAGTTCACGACGATCAACTCCTGACTCCTGACTCCTAACTCCTGACTCCCGACTTCTAACTACCTGATGATCCTGCGGATCTTATTCGCGTCACCAATCAGTCTTAATAAATATTCCTGATCCGATTGCTCAATGCTTTCCCTGAAACGTTCCAGTTGCGCGATGTGTTCTTTTAATACATCCAGCACGTTTTCCCGGTTCTGTAAAAAGATGGGCACCCACATCGCGGGGTTGCTTTTCGCAAGTCGGACGGTGCTTTCGAAGCCCGCGCTGGCCAGTTCGAAAATGGCCTGTTCTTCCTTTTCTTTTTCCAGCACGGTATTGGCCAGGGCGAAAGAAGTGATATGCGATATATGACTCACATAAGCCGCGTGAAGGTCGTGCGCGCCCGCCTCCATTTCCAGGAGGTGCATGCCGATCTTCTTATACATGACCCTTGTCCATTCCAGCGCATCGGCATCGGAATCCTCTCCATTGCAAATGATCACTGCTTTGTTTTCAAATGCGCCGCGCATTGCAGCCGCGGGTCCGCTGTATTCGGTGCCCCACATCGGGTGCGTAGCTACATAGCGCCCCCGGTTGGGATGGTTTTTCACCGCCTGGATCAATTGCGATTTGGTGGAGCCGAGATCAATCACAATTTGACGGCCGATCCTGCCGAGGATCTGCGGCAGCAATGTCACCATGCTATCAACCGGTATGGCGAGCACTACTACATCGCTTGCATCGATGGCATCTTCCAGTCCCATGATTTCGTCCACGAGTTCGAGCTCCATCGCCAGTTGCGCGTTCGCCGGACTGGCGTCAACAGCGATAAGCCGGGAAGATATTTTTTTCTCGTGCAGCTGAATCGCGAGGGAACCGCCGATAAGCCCCACGCCGACGATGGCAATTTTTTTTCTTTCCATATATTTATTTTTTGGCCGGGCCTGAATTAAAATGCCGTCTATTTACTATTTGCCTGAATGCGATGTGTTGCTTCAGCCAGTTTTTCTACGGGTGCGCAAAGGCTGATCCTGATATATTTTTTACCTGCGTCGCCGAATATTCCGCCCGGGGTAATAAATACAGACGAAGAATTAAGCAGATCATCGCTCATCGCAAATCCGTCATTTATTCCCTTTGGAATCCGGGCCCAGACAAACAAGCCGGCCTGTTCCGACGAGTAACCACAGCCCAGCAGATCGAGTAATGTAAACACTTTAACCCTTCTTTCCCGGTAGACCGCATTTACCTGCTCCTGCCATTCTTTGCCAAGTTCCAGCGCCCGGGCGGCGGCCAGTTGAACGGGAAGAAACATGCCGCTGTCCATATTACTTTTGAACCGCAGCACTTCAGCGATTCTTTCCGCCGCGCCACTGAGCATTCCCACCCGCCAGCCGGCCATATTATGAGATTTGCTGAGTGAATTCAATTCAACGGCGCATTCTTTTGCACCCGGCACGGACAACAGGCTCATGGGTTTTTCATTCAGGATAAAGGAATAGGGATTGTCATGCACCAGCAGGATCCCGTGTTTTGACGCAAAAGCCACCAGTTCTTCAAACATTTCCCGGGAGGGCAATTGACCCGTCGGCATCTGCGGGTAATTGAGGAACATCAGTTTTACTTTTTTCAGTTTTTCCTTTTGTAGTTTTTTCAGGTCGGGCCTGAAATTGTTTTTCCGGCTGAGTGTGTATGTTCGCGCAACAGCACCGGCCAGTTGCACGGCGCTGCGGTACGTGGGATAGCCCGGGTCGGGCACCAGTACTTCATCGCCTTTGTCGAGCCAGGTCATGCAGCAATGCATAATACCTTCCTTGCTCCCGATCAGCGGCAGGATTTCTGTATCGGGATCCAGGTCCACGCCATACCAGTTGAGATACCAGTCGCTCATGGCCTTTCGCAGCACCGGCGAACCTTTGTAGGATTGATAGGAATGCACCTGTGGTTTGGCCGATTCTTCCTGCAGCACCCTGATCACATCGGGGTGCGGGGGCAGGTCGGGACTTCCTATGCCGAGGTTGATGACCTGTTTTCCCTGTTTGTTCAGTTCATCGATCTCCCGCAGTTTCTGCGAAAAATAATATTCCCCGATTCCTTTCAGCCTTTTACTTGTTTTCATGATTATCATTTATGTTTATCATCATTAACCCGTCCTTTCATTCTCTCATTTCCACATTCCCCTCCTGTACATGCCGTATACTTTCAAAGAAGCCGTCATCGGCCGGATCATTCTCATTACGCTTTCAAACTGATCCTGTTCATCAAATTCCATATCGGCGTGAAAACTGTATTTGAAATCGCTGCCGGGAATCGGGAAACTCTGCAGCTTGCTGAGGTTAATACCTCCTTCGGCAATCGCTGTCAGCACCCGGGCAAGGCTGCCCCGGGTATGATCGGTGTGAAAATTAACCGAAGCCTTGTCGGCATTCACCGCTTTTACAGCCCGGTCTTTATGTTCCAGGAATAGAAAACGTGTATAATTCTTTTTCTGGGTATGAATATCAGGCACGAGAATTTCGAGCTGGTACAAAACTGCGGCCAGCCGGCTGGCAATGGCGGCTACATGACGGCTTTTATACTGCCGAAGCAGTTTTGCGCTTAAAGCCGTATCATCAGTTTCCACCAGTTTCCAGTTCCGGGTATCAAGAAAATCAAAACACTGTTGCAGCGCCATGGCATGCGAATGTACTTCCCGGATATCTTCCAGTTTGACGCCGGGGTTGACAAGCAGGTGCTGTCGGATCTGCAAATAAAGTTCACCTGTGATCGTCAGGTTACTTTTCTGCAAAAGGTTATAATTGGGAAGTATGCTGCCGGCGATGGAATTCTCGATGGCCATGACGCCGCCGTCGCATTCCTTTTCATGACCCGCTTTCTTTACGACATCTTTAAAAGTATCACAGGGAATAACGGCAACATCCTTTCCGTAAAATGTCTGTGCCGCTACCTGGTGAAAACTGCCTTCGTAGCCCTGTATGGAAACCCTTTTTACCATCGATAAAAAAAATCCCGGTCTTTCAGACCGGGACTCTTATGTTGATTTTTTAGTTGTTTTTAATGGCTTGTCAACAAAAGCATGCCCGGTTTCTTTGCGTAAAAGAAATAATAAAAAAAGTAACCAAAATATGCTCTTGCCGAAGTCATGTAACAAATGTAAGTGTTGCCCCTGTTAATTCCAATACCCTGCTCCCGTTATTTATGGGGGTCAGCCCGGAGGAATGGATAATAACCCGGTGATCAGACAGGCGGACTGATCAGGAAGTAGTATAAAGTAAACCCGGTCTGACGGGCGGTCTGACCAGG
>CAYNSL010000074.1:0-17091 GCA_964399755.1 uncultured Chitinophaga sp.
CTCTTCCGGGTCGGTGGTTTTGGTGAGATAGGCGTTGGCGCCCATTTCCATCATCTTGGTGATCATTTCCTGGTCGTCGTACATGGTGAGCACGATGATCTTTAGAGATTCATATTCTTTACGGATCAGGCTGATGGCATTGATCCCGTCCACTTCGGGCATGCGTATATCCATCAGGATGACGTCGGGGAGCTTGAGTTTGAGCTTATGCATCAGGTCTTTCCCGTCTTCGGCCTCCCAGAGTATTTTGAGATACTCCTTGTCTTTGAGGGCCATGCGGATACCGTCGCGGAAGATCTTGTGGTCGTCGGCGATCGCCACTTTTATTTCATTGGCTGACATAAGGAATTGGTTTAAGTTCGTTCAAATCGGTATCGGTCGCGTAAAAGTACGCATTTAAAGTCATAAAAAGACAAGGTCCAGCTTCCCACACCCATTCCTTACAAAATAATCCGTGGCGCTGCTATACAGGTAATCTTCGGGCCTATCTACAATTCCTGCTGCAACCGGGTTATTGTGGATGTAATCAATTTTCTGGTAAGTAAATGCCCGGCTGTACAGTTCCTGGGGCCGGTTGTCCTTTCTCCAAAACTGGAAATTGGTGATCCTGCTGTCTTTTTGCCCGGCGTCATGAAAAACAGGAAGCATCCAGTCCTTCCGGCTTTCTTTCGGGTTACTGACAATTGCCGTGATAATTTCCTTGCTGGTGAATTTTTTAAAATCCGCAAGCACACGGCTCAGGTTATGATCAGAAGCTGACATGATCAAATGCAGGTGGTTGCTCATGATGCACCAGCTATGCATGACCAGTCCTTTTTCACGCTGGCAATATTGCAAACTGTCGATGATAATATCACGGTAAAGTTTCCGGGTGAAGACATCGATCCATCCAACCACGGCAAATGTCAGGAAATGAGGAGCTGATTGATTTTTTATTTTATATCCGGATTCAGACATGATGTTTAAAATAAGATTCGATTTATTTTGAATAATGTTCTACATCGTATTGAAAGATCTTCTTTATTTGAAATGTTATCCTTCGTTTTAAACGAAGGATAACATTTCTACACTGTAAAGTTTTTGTTCAGGCAAGATCATCTCAATGAATAAATAAAGGAGAATTGATAAATAGATGACGCGAACCCCGTTTCCGGGGCTTTTACATATTTATAATACACCAGTTTAATATTGACGAGGTTGTTGATCTCAACTCCCCAGCCGGCGGACCAGCCGTGGTAGTAACCGGTAACAGGAATACTGTCGAAAATATTTTTCAGGGGCCGGGTGGCCGATTTGCACAGAATATACCTTCCCGCGATCCAGCATACGCCGAGGTTGCGGGTATTGCTGCGGTCCCAGGCGCCGGTTTGAAAATAAAAACCGCCCGACCCGAATCCGTTCAGGAAGTTAACCGGTTTGCCGGTAGCCGGGTCGCTGAGCGGCCCGTTGCGGTAACCCGTAAGCAGGCGCGAGCCGGCATGGTACAGGATTCCTCCCCGGGTCATCCGGATCGCTTTGCGTTTCAGGAAAAGAAGCCCTTCGGCTGAAACATTGACAAGGCCGCTGAGGGGGTTGATAAAACTCGCGGCCAGTTGCTCATTGGAACGCAGACCGCCCGGCACGAACTGGTTTTGAAAACTGTTGGATGAAACCCCGCTATAGATGGAAAGCGGGAGGGCGAATTTGCCCGGCTCGCCGATATACAACCGGATCAGGCGGGCAGAGGCATTGACCTGTCCGTTATTGAAAATATCGATAAACCCGCTGCTGAGGATCTCGGGTTTGTACAGATTACGGCCCATCGGGTTCCTGGCCGTTGAATCCCTGGATTGGGAAAACAGCAGCGCGGGGCAGCCACAGCAAAGGAGGAGCAATAGATTTCGCATATAACTTACCGTTATAGTGTGAAATCGCAGCGGGTCCTTTAAAGATTTCTGATCAGGATAAAAACAGCAGCAGCAGGTACACGGCGAGGGCCCCGGCGATAAACCAGGCCAGCTGGCGGAACTGCGCTTGTTGTTTGGTCCGGTAATAATAAAACAGGAGGAAAACAGCGGACAGCCCCAGCAGGCCATAGGCCAGGTCGACCAACAGGGCCCGTGTTTCAACAGGCACTCCGGATCTTTTCATGAATAATACATCGGCCAGGAGGTACAGGAGGGAGGTGATCCCGAGGAAACGGGCGATCGTTTTAAAGCTGTTCATAACGGAAGTTTATGTTTTAAATTATGAAATATATACTACACCTGCCGTTAAAACAGGTGTAGTATAGTTATTGCATACCTGACGCATCGGGTAATGCTCACTGCTTTTCGAGGCAATCCTCGTAATTGGCGATGCAAACCCGGAAATCATGCCATTGGTCGTTACTGGCCACCACGGCGCAGAACAGGCCTACGCCGGCGCCCAGCCAGCCGCTGATCAGTCCGCCGATACCGGCACCCGTTGAAACGCATTGGCGGAGCGCGGCATGATAATTCCGGTTGGCGTCGTTGCAACAGGTTCGGGCTGCCCTTTCGCAAGGCCCTCCCGCCGCTTTCTCTGATCCGCCGGGCCCATTAAGCATCATTCGCACATATTGAAAATTGCTGTTGGCCGGGTCATCGAAATAACATTTGAACTCATCATCCATTTTATGGAGCAGGTCATCGGCGCCCATTCTCCCGCCGGGGTCAATAGCCGCGATCAATGAATTAAAAGAGGCGCCGAGTTCTTTTCCAACTGTTGTATAAATGCCCGCGAATTCTTCCCCGCGCGGTCCGCAGGAATTGAAGGCAGAGAGCCCCGCGTAATTCCGAACGGCGATTTCAAAATTGTTCCAGGTGGCGGAGGTAAGGGATTCCTGCATGTTCCGGAACAAACCAGACATGCTGTCTGCAGCCCGTACTACCTGCCTGACTTTATCTTTAAGGGGGCAGGGGCCAAGGGTTTGCGAAGAGGCGAAACAGCCGGTGATAGCGATACCAGCTAATAAAAGGCAAATCTTTTTCATTGTCGTAATTTTTGTGCCTACTCTTTTCAAAAACCGGTTTTCGGCATTCCCGTAACATTGGGTCAATGATGAATCAAAACTATCCAGGCGGGATGCGGAATCCATGTGAATTTGATCGGATAAAATGATATTTTTCAGTTACCGGTTTTACATTGCACCATGCTGTCCGTTCATAAAACCTTTGTTTTTCGATATGAACCCTGAAATTCAGTGATCAAATCTTCACGGCCATGGGAAAAAGAACATTTTATAATGTTTTTTTCCCGGTTATCAATCAGCCGGTTATTTGCCACAATATGGCCGGGTATTCCGGAAGCCGGTTATTACATATTATTAATAATGGGGAAAATGACAGTATTAAGTCTACGGACCCGTTATGCTTTTTTAGCCAGGATCCGGGTAACCCTGGAAAAAAATCGTTTACTAAACCCCTTCCGCGTTAACAACACTTTTCCACCGGGTTGAATAAATATGTAATATGGAAAAATTCCCTCGGGGTTTAACGTTGCATTCAGTTGAGCGGCCTCCTGACCTGCTATCACCGCATATTCCAATCTGTATCGCCTGATGAATTTCAACATGCTGGCTGAGTCATCCGGGTTGGGATCGAGGCCAAGGATGAGCAATTTTCCCGAGTCCGCGAAGCGAGCCTGCAATTTCTTTATATAAGGAAACGAAGCTATGCACGGCATACAGCTTTGAGTAAAAAAGTCGAGGAGAATAAATCTCTTTTTTAATTCTTCCTGAGATATGATCCCTTTATTGATCGTCGCCGGATTCCAATCGCCTGCCCAGGTAGATATTTTTTTCCCGTTTAAGCCCGGATTGATACGTGAAGCATTCCCGGAAATTTTTCTGTAGATCCCGGTTCGGGCACTCACATAGGAAACAATTGTTTCGTCACAGCCAGCTCCGGATTCCTGTTTGATCACCCGCCATTCTTTTTCCTGCATTCCGAATTGCGAGAACCGGGTTTCCCGGTAACCCAGTACGGAAAATGAAGCTGTATCGATATAGATATGTATTGTTGGATTGTACAGTTCAAAAATGCCGTCTTTTTGAATCAGTTTTAACCCCGCGTTTGCAGCTTCATCAAAGAATCCTGATCCGTAAAACGGGTACTGGGCCAGTTCCTGAAGAAAATTCCTTTTCATGTCCTCCTCCGTACTCCGTTCCTGGTATGTTTTTTTATTATTATCAAAAATATAATAGTTGTTCCCGGATAAGCAAAGGGACCGGTTTTCTGAAACGGATTCGTTTATCACAATTCCGGCGGGCCGGCAAAACAAAATGCACATCCTGGAGGTGGAGCTGCTCTCGGCAATCGGGGATTTAAAGCGATACTCCAAAATTATTTTACCATAACTGAAAGAATCATAAAGGGAAGCGCTATGGGCGAGTATTTCCTTTACGGTGAGCTGCGCCCTCAGTAGCCCGGGCAATAAGAAAATCAATATTAATATTAGCTTTTTCACAATTCGATTAATTAAAAAAAGCTGGTAAGCAGAAAGAAAGACTTCTTCCCGGGCTTACCAGCTAGCTACAAGGGACCGTTACTGCGAGAGCGTTTATACAGACCGCAATAAAGCGAGGAGCAGTGATGTGAGCCATCCCGGCCAGTTACTGCCTCCTCCGCCTGCTGTTTCAAAATTGCAATAGCTTCCCTCTCCATTGATACAGGCACAGCCCACCACCTGTCCCTGATCCCTGATCTTCCGGCAACCGCCGCATTCGGCCCGGTTCGAAGTGCATTTCCAGCCGCCATCACTGCTTGCCCGATCGGGTCCTCCGCCTGCGGGCGTGCTGGAATTGACAATATATAAGCTCGTGGCCCTGTCACTATACACTTCCTTTATAAGGTTTACCCCCATTGTTACCGTCTCTCTTTCGGAATTCGCCCTTACTACCAGGTAGGCAACGGCCCCCCTGTCAGCAGGTCCCGGGTCGTCGATTGCCATGTCGCGGTATGTATATTGTTGTCCGGATCCGCCGTTCAGGTAAGGGACAACCATCGAGTTAAATAATACAGCGAAACTTTTTTCGGAAATTGCCAGTTCATAACCATCCCCGTTTCGCTGTGCGATCAGGATATGCTGGCTTCTGGCCCCTCCTGAGAGGGCGATTACAAATGCCCCTATTAAAAAGAACTTCTTCATACTTGTTGTTTTTTACCGCCTACTCTGTTCAGGATCCCGGTTTTCGGCTTACCCGGCACATTGACCAAATGGTAAACCAAAACTAGCAGTCGGCGCCGCCCCTTTCCAAGGGAATTACCTCCTTTATAAATGTATTTTCCTGATTATCCGGTCATTTTAAAGCGAATAACCAATGCTTTTCACATGCCATTAATGTGCTTTGGGAATAAAAGTCAGCGTTTCCGACGAGACTGCCACGGGAAAAAAACGTTTTAAAAACGTTTTTTTCTGTTCCATTTCCATAAAAAATAACAAGATCAGATTATAAATTGTGGTAGAATCTTTTCAAATGGACATTCAAAGATTACTAAGACATATTCACTCAACATATTACATAGAACCCGTAATGTTCATTGTAGAACTATTCACTCTTATACTTGGAATTATTTACATTACAAAAAGTAAAGTAGGCTTATTTTTTGTTCTATATATAGCATTCGATTTTTTAGTATTAATGATCTTTTGGACACTACTAATTTCGCCAAACATCACCTCCTCACTAAAATCAAACATCTTAAGCGTTTGCAATACCCTAATTTCACTAGTTGAGCTTCTTGCGTATTATTACTTTTTCGAAGCTATCCTAGTAAATAAAAAAATAAAAACTTTTATATTTATTTTCAGACTTTTATATTTAATACTAATAGTAACTTACTTAATCACACGATTCAATTTTATAACTGATAGGCTTTTTTATGTTTCTTATTCCCTTAGCGCTTTCGAATTTCTAATATTGATACCACCCTGTTTTTCTTACTATAGCCAAATACTAAAAACTAATTCAAGTTTAAAACTTTTAGAAAGACCTTCATTTTGGATAGTTACCGGGATATTTTTTTATTCATTAATCTCGATCCCATTTTACTTATTAAATCCATTGATCCGTGATTCAAAATATGATTTACAAGATTTATTTGGGGCGTTATTATTCGAATTACCATTAACAATCCATTTTGCTTTTTTATCAAGGGCATTCTTATGCAAAAAACCCCTTACGATATAATTGTTTTTCTAGTTGTAGCTACAATATTAGTTATCGGTATGATAGCTTTTATTCTTAGTATTTTATATTTATATCGAAAAAGGCAACAACATTTTGAGAAAAGCCTAGAACAAATTAAGCTTGACAATGAAAAAAATATACTGAGCGCTCAACTGGAAATACAGGAGGAAACTTTTCGTCATATTTCCAGGGAGATCCATGACAATATCAGTTTATCACTCACGCTTGCCAAGCTTAATCTGCACACCATTAACTGGTCCGACCAGGAAAAAGCAATACCAAAGGTTGAGGCCTCCATCGAATTAATTACACAATCCATCGCAGAACTGAGCGATGTATCGAAAAGCCTGAATGCCGAGCTCATCATCCAACAGGGGCTATTGAAAGCGATAGATGAAGAACTTGGCAGAATCAGGCAAACGGGGCTGTTTGAAGTAAATTACAGGCTTGAGGGCAACCCAGTTTATATGGAAGCCAGAAAAGAACTGATCATCTTCCGGATCATTCAGGAAGCTTTCAATAATATTATCCGTCATTCAGGGGCGCGGGTGGCGGGTCTTTGCCTTGACTACCATGAAAACATGCTGAAAATAGATATCAACGATGATGGTAACGGCTTTGACCGTCATATGATATTCAATAAAAAGGAAGCGGGGTTAAGGAATATGGAAACAAGGGCCCGGACACTAAACGGAAACATGGAAATTTCGAGTATCCCCGGAAAAGGAACGATGCTTAGTTTTGAAATTCCTTTAAACTAACAGATGGAAAAAGATAATCCAGTCATCAAAGTGGCCATGGCAGACGACCATGTATTGCTGCGCAATGCCCTGGCTTCACTGATCGATAGTTTTGGTGATTGCCAGGTTATACATCAATCCGGAACGGGTAAAGAACTGACCGAAAAGATCAAGGCCGGCAAAATGCCTGACGTCGTGCTGCTTGACCTCAACATGCCGGGAATGAACGGCTTTGAAACAGCCCAGTGGCTGCAGCAGCATTTCCCGGACCTGCCCGTGCTGATGCTGACAATGTACGACTCTGAACTAACCCTGATCCAGCTCCTGCAGGCGGGTGTAAAAGGTTTCCTGAAAAAGGATATCCATCCCTCGGAACTGAAATTCGCGCTGCACTCTGTTGTGGAATCGGGATTTTATTATTCAAACCATACCACGGGCAAACTGGTCAACCTTTTCAGGAGCAGCCCGGATAACAGTATGGCCGTTTACCGCTCGATTCTGAACGACCAGGAACTGCAGTTCCTGAAACTGGCCTGCTCGGACCTGACCTATAAGGAAATAGCCCGTCAAATGGGACTGAACCCGAGGTCGGTGGACACCCTCCGGGACCAGTTATTCGTAAAACTGGACGTTAAAAGCCGGGTAGGCCTGGCCATGGTAGCCATTAAACATGGGGTTGTGACATATTAATTACCGGAATGGGGGTAAGGGTTTTGTGCTTTTAATACCCCCTGCGTAGTTTTTCAGGCCCGCAGCCGTACATTTTCATTTAGCCGTAGAAAGCTTACGATGCTGCCCGTAATTCCCGAAGCCCGGAAACGACGCAGTAATGCTCTTGCAGGGGCCGGGCGCCGGTCCTACTTTTGAAGCAAGTTGATTGACGGAGGATCAGCCCCTCAAATCGTCCAATGTCCTTACAAAACCGTCCTGAATGTAATTTCCAATTCCATTGAAAACCGTCAGCGAAATCCAATGTCAATCAACTTCTTTTTTTTACACTAAAGCACTCCGTAATTCTGGCCTGATTTTCGAAACATAATAGCCTAATCAGACCATTTCCCCACCCCTTTCTTCTTATCCACAGCTGTTGATAATCCGGGAAATTCCCCCGGAATAATACGATTTTTACAATCGTAATTTTACGGTTTTTACCTAGTAAAATAACCTATTTACGGATCGTAAGTTTCCGCTTAAAACTGCCTCTAAATCGCTGTTTTTAAGGGTTTTTGGTCAGTTTTAAAGGCAACTACTTAGGTCCATACCCTTTGCAATAGCGGCTACGGATATCAATATTTATCCTACGAATTAATTCGACAAGGCTTTAAAAACGTTACTGTTATGAAAAGATTTTGGGAAAATGATGTTGCAATAATCTGGGAAGAGTAATTGCATCATCAACTTAATCGGATTTAGCTATTAGAAAAGTTTTTCTATTTTTGGATCACAAAATCCAAACAATAGAAAAGCTTTTTTCATATCTGGTAATTTACGCTTACCTCTTACTACCACTTACGTATCTCCTTTTTAGCGATAAAAAAAAGGCGATTCCTTTGGTTCTAAGTATTTACGGAGTTGTTTTTTTTGTATTACTTAATTATCATTACTTAGTCCCAAAGAATCTTAAAGTATTTTACCAGGCTTCATATACTTACCTAGAATATCTAACATTTGCCTTTATCCTTTGGCACAATATCAGCATCAAAAGGCTTAAGAATGTAATTGTATTCACCTCTATCGCCTTTCTAATTTTCCAGATCGTTTATTCCATTACTCAGCCTTTAAAAAAATTAGATTCTGTCCCAATTGGTATTGAAACTATTTTGATTTTTGTATTCATAGCATTTTTCTTTTATGATAATTTCCAGAAATCTGCCAACACCTATGTATATAACCATTATTGTTTTTGGTTATCAGTCGGAATTCTAATATATCTCGGAGGATCATTTTTCTTTTATATACTTATTAACCATTTGAACGAAGATCAAATTAATACGTTTGGCACCATGACGTATGTGGCAGATGTAATTAAAAGTATTTTGTTTTGTATAGCACTATTCATATACTCCCGCTATCCTGTGAAGAACATAAATAAGAAACCCGAATCCGTTCCTTATTTAGATATGATTTAAAAACCACCGCAACCATTAACCGACATGTTCTTACTTCAAGCCACCGCTAAATCAGGAGTTTCCCTGGTGCTGTTTCTCGGCACCCTGGGGATGGTGGTATTAACCGTAGCCCTCATCATCTTCATCATCCTGCACCAGCGGCGCGTGATGCGGTTCCAGAACCGGATCAACCAGATGGAGCAGGAGCAGCAGAAGATCCTGTTAAACGCTTCCATCAAGCTGCAGGAGGAAGAGCGGCAGCGCCTGGCGGCCGACCTGCACGACGACGCGGGTCCCCTGCTGGCCACGGCCCGCCTTTACCTGAACGAGAACCTGGTGAACATGGATAAGGCCTCACAGCTCCAGGCCATCTTCCAGGCCCGCCAGATTATCGACGATACCATCCAGCTGGTTCGCAATATCAGCCACAGCCTGATGCCGCCCACCCTCAAGAATTTCGGGCTGGAGTCGGCCATCAACGACCTGTTCCAGAAGATCAGCGGTTCGGGCACCATCAACGCCAGCAGCCGCTTTCATGAATACAAGGAACGCCTGCGCGGGGAAAAGGAACTGATCATCTTCCGCATCGTGCAGGAGCTGATCAATAATATTCTCAAGCACAGCAGCGCCAGTTTTATCCACCTCACCCAGAATGTGCACGCCGACAAGTTTTACGTCCGTATCCACCACGACGGCCGCGGCATCGTGCAGTCCGATTTTGACAAACTGAACAAAAGCAATGTAGGCCTGGGGCTCAAAAACATCAGCAGCCGCCTGCGCGTTGTTCAGGGAAGCATCAATTTTGAAAAAGATATTTCCCAGACTTATTACAAGGTCACCATCGAATTGCCGACAGACGAACCGTATTCAAATTAAACGGCAGGGTTAACAAACATTGGGCTGCGAACCCGCAAATGGATTAACTTTGTCCAATATCTGATAACTATGGGAATTATCCGCGTCGCCATAGCCGACGATCACAAATTATTCCGCAAGGGCGTCATCCTTTCGTTACGGCCATTTAGCAATATCAAGTTTGTGCTGGAGGCGGAAAACGGCGAAGAATTGCTGAACGGGCTTCAGCATACCGAAACCGATGTGGTGCTGATGGACCTGCGCATGCCCGGCAAGGACGGCATCGAAGCTACCAAGATCATCAGCAAACAATTTCCCCAGATCAAAGTACTGGTGCTGAGTATGTACGAAGACGAGCGTTTTGTTTACCACCTGATGGAGAATGGGGCCAACGGCTACCTGCTGAAAAACGCAGAACCGCAGGAAATCCGCCGCGCCATCATGGAAGTATTTGAAAAAGGTTATTACCTCAATAATTTCGTCAACCGCATCCTCCTCAAAAAATCACATGCCCGGCAGAAAGTGGTGCCCTCGCTGAACAACGAGATCACACTCAGCGATAAGGAAAAGGATGTGCTGCGTTTTATCTGCATGGAATTCACCGCGGCCGAAATCGCCCAGAAAATGGAAATCAGTCCCCGCACGGTAGAGGCCATCAAGGACCGGCTGATGGAAAGATTCGGGAGCAAGAATACCGCGGGACTGGTGTTCTTCGCCGTCAAGAACAGCCTGATTGAATAGCGGTTTTTAATCAGCATTGCATTTCTGGGATATCTCCCTCCACGATCAGTTTTCCCGCCGTCTTCAATTTTATCTCTTCCACCGAAATGCCCGGGGCGCGTTCGAGCAAACGGAAACCGTTTTCCGTTACATCGAGCACGGCGATATCGCTGACGATCTTTTTTACGCATTTGACGCCCGTGAGCGGCAGCGTGCACCGCGGCAATAATTTCGATTCACCCCTGGGATTGGTATGCATCATCGCTACTATGATGTTCCGGGCGCTGGCCACGAGGTCCATGGCCCCGCCCATTCCCTTCACCATTTTACCCGGTATCTTCCAGTTGGCGATGTCCCCGTTCTCGCTTACTTCCATCGCTCCCAGTACGGTCAGGTCTACCTTGCCCGCGCGGATCATCCCGAAACTCATGGCCGAATCAAAAAAGGCCGAGCCGGGAACAGTAGTAATGGTTTGTTTGCCCGCATTGATGAGATCGGGGTCTTCCTCCCCTTCAAACGGAAAGGGCCCCATGCCCAGTAAGCCGTTCTCGCTTTGCAATACCACGTTCATTCCCTCCGGGATATAATTGGCCACCAGGGTGGGTATCCCGATCCCGAGGTTTACATAATACCCGTCTTTTAATTCTCGGGCGATACGCTGCGCGATCTGCTCTTTGGTTAATGCCATAAACCCAATTGACTGTTTTGACCTATTTGACCTAAATGACTTATATGACTTCTTTGACTTATTTCCTCTTCCTCACCGTCCTCTGCTCAATCCTTTTCTCATAACCCGTTCCCTGGAAAATACGATGAACATAGATACCCGGCGTGTGCACGAGGTCGGGGTCCAGTTCCCCGGCTTCCACCAATACCTCCACTTCCGCGATCGTGATCTTACCCGCCATCGCCATCAGGGGGTTGAAATTCCTTGCCGTTTCATGAAACACGAGGTTGCCCTGCGGATCTCCCTTCCAGGCTTTCACGATCGCGAAATCGGCATCGAAGGCCATTTCCAGCAGGTAATCCTTGCCATTGAAATTCCGCACTTCCTTCCCCGCCGCCACTTCGGTACCCGCGCCGGCCGGGGTAAACACGGCGGGCATGCCATATCCCGCCGCGAGGCAACGCGTGGCCAGCGTTCCCTGCGGAATGAGTTCCACTTCCAGTTCACCGCTGAGCAACTGTCTTTCAAATTCTGCGTTTTCTCCCACATAAGAAGAGATCATCTTCTTCACCTGTTTCTGCTGCAGCATCAGCCCGATCCCGAAATCATCCACGCCCGCGTTGTTGGAAATGCAGGTCAGGTTTTTCACTCCCTTTTTCACGAGGGCCGTGATACAATTCTCAGGGATCCCGCATAAACCGAAGCCGCCTAGCATGAGTACGGCTCCGTCGTTAATATCGTGGATCGCTTCTGCCGCGGAGGGCACAACTTTATTCATGTAATCAGTGATTGTACCGGTAAAATTAAGGAAATACGACACCGGTTGACCTGAGACCGGTCATTCCACGCGCAATTGTTTTTTATCGGGGGGTCTTACCACCGAATCGGGTTTGGTAAACGGTTTGACCGGAACAGCCACTACGGAATCCGGTTTTACCTGGAGAGCCGGGCGCCCGATTTCCCGTTTGGCGGAGATCGAATCCATGATGACCTTCATTAGCGCGGGATGATCGTTGTAGAAGCGAAAACTTTCCCTGAATTCATTTTTGGTAATGCCGTGCAGGGCGAATACCTGCCGGTATATCCGGATACTGGCAGTATCGCGGTTTACGGAACTGTCCTTATTAAGGACGAAATCCCCCAGAAACTGGTCGGCCCGCATCAGGTCCCAGAGCACGGCCTGCATTTTTTGCCGGGATAAAATATGCGCCGGTATCCGGTCTTTATTGTTACAGGCCGCGAGGATCCAGCAGCAAAGGGATATCAGCGCCCCGGTTCTCATTTCAGTTCCTTGTACATGGATGCGTTGGTGAGGTCGAGCCGGACGAGGATATCGCGGGCCCGGTTCTTCATTTCCGTATTGGCCTTGCTGAATACCTTAAACAGTTCCGTGCTTTTGCCCTGGAAGAAGAACTGGATGATCATCGAATTGGGGTTATCGTTGTTGATCGAGTTCAGGAAGTTCAGGCAATTGAAGATCCCGGTGCGTCCGGCGTCTTCATTCTCGAAGAAAATATCCATCCCGGAACGGTAATACGTATAGAGCGCATCATGGAAAAGCGCGAAGCGGCTGTTATTGAGATTTTCGGCCAGCCAGTAACGGTTGCGCAGGTTCTCAAAGGATTTCCATCCCTTGATCTCCTTGCTTTCGGGGGCGTTATTGACGATGTTCCAGGCCTTTTGGAAATAGGGATCCCCGCCGCGCAGTGAAAAGGAGGCGTAATCAAAGCCAAGGATCACATTCACGTAATAGGCCAGCACGGCCGTAATATTGGCTACAAGCGGATCGTTACCCTGCACCCGGTTCTCGTTGAATTCGATCGGTTGAAATTCCACGTACCTGAAAGCGATATCATCATCCAGGAAATTGATGATGGGGGAATCGTAGGTGCTGTTGAAAATGGGACGGGCCGCCTGCACCGTCAGTTTTCCCTTAAAAATATTATTGCCGAGGTCCTGGTCGATGGTGAGCAGGAAACTGCACTGGATTTTTTCATTGGCCTGGAATGCATCGTTGGTCCATTTGCGGCCATTGAGAAAATTAGTAAGCCCCGTTTGCAGGGTCTGGAATATTTTTTTATCCACGGTGGTACTCACTTTGCTGGTGATGATGGACACCCGCGCCTGTATTTCCTGCGCCTGCCCGCGGTACAGCGTAAATACCAATGCCAGAAAGAGCCAGTTTCTTTTATGCATAATAAAGACGGATTATCGTGTCAACAATATCTTTGGCCACGTCCTGTTTGGATTTGGCCGGGAAGGCCTGTTCTTCCCCATTTTTTCCGAATATAGTGATCTTATTGGTATCGCTTTCAAAACCGGCCCCGGGATCACGGAGTGAATTCAGTACAACCAGGTCGGCTTTTTTCCGGTTGAGTTTATCGAGGGCATTGGCCCGTTCATCAGATGTTTCCAGTGCGAACCCCACCAGCACCTGGCCCTTTTTTTTCTTGTCCCCGAGACTTTTCAGGATATCTTTTGTTTTTACCAGGTCCAGTGTCAGCGTATCTTCCTTTTTTTTGATCTTTTCGTTTTTTACTTCGCGGGGCGTAAAATCGGCAACGGCGGCGGCCATTACGGCGATATCGGTTTCACCGAAAATTTCCAGGCAGGCATCATACATTTCAGCGGCCGTATTCACCCGGACAATGTCTATATTTTCCTCGTGCATGTCAATCTTTGAAGGTCCGGTTACCAGTGTTACCACCGCCCCGCGACGGCGGAGTTCCTGTGCGATGTTCCATCCCATCTTGCCTGATGAACGGTTGCCGATAAAACGAACGGGGTCGATGGGTTCGTATGTGGGCCCGGTGGTTACCAATGCCTTTTTACCTTCCAGCGGACGGGTCAAAAAAAAACCTTCATCGATATACGATATGATCTCTTCGGGTTCAGCCATCCTTCCTTCACCCTGCAGTCCGCTGGCGAGTTCCCCGCTTTTTACGGGTATCAGTTTATTTCCGAAGGATTCCAGCCGCGCCAGGTTGGCACGCGTGGAGGGATGTTTCCACATATCCTCATCCATGGCCGGGGCCAGCGCCACGGGGCAGGTGGCGGAAAGATAAACCGCCAGCAAAAGATTATCGCAATGACCGTTGGCCATTTTGGCCAGCGTATTGCAGCTGCAGGGGGCGACGAGCATGAGGTCGGCCCAGCGGCCCAGCATGACATGGTTGGACCAGCTTTGTTCATCAAACAGGTCGGTGAGCACCGGGTTTTTACTCAGCGTTGACAGGGTAAGTGGTGTGACAAAATCCTTGGCGGAGGGCGTGAGGATCACTTTCACTTCGGCCCCGGCTTTAACCAGCAGGCGGACCAGCAAAATGGATTTGTAGGCGGCGATGCTGCCTGTGATGCCCAGCAATATTTTTTTTCCTTTCAGCATGGGTATTCAAAAGTACCACTTAGTTGGAAAATCCTGTTACCAGTAAAAAAAGCGACCGTTGCCTGTCGCTTTTAAAATAATATACCCGGTATTGAACCGTGATCAGCTGAAGAGTTCGTCTTCGCTTTTCCGGAAATACACTTTGTCATCCATGAATTCCTGGGTTGACAGCAGGGCCGGGTTGGGCATGCGCTCATAAGCCCTGGAGATCTCGATCTGTTCCTTGTTTTCGTGAATTTCTTCGAGACTGTCTGTATGGCTCGCGAATTCCTCGAGTTTATTATGCAGCTCTTCCTTCAGGGAAATATTGATCTGGTTGGCCCTCCTGCCGATTATCGAAATCGACTCATAGAGATTACCGGTTTTGGCCTTGATATCATCAAGGTTGCGGGTTTCAACATTGTTGGTGATGCCCGCGCTGAGCTGACGTCTTAATTTACTCATTGACTGTATTTTTAATGTTTTTCTGTGATAAGCTGTAATACTGGTCCACTTCCTTTTTCAGTTTACTGTCCGGGAAGCGGTCGGTAAATTCGTTGCATTCGTTCACCACGTCTTCGAAACGCTGCGCCTTTTTTTCTTCCACGCTCAGCTCGGCGAACCGGTAATATGATTTAATGATCATCAGTTTGTATTCATCCGCACGCGGCGATTCCGGGTACGTATCGAGGAGGGTGGTAAATGATACGCCCGCGGCGCGGAACTGACCCATATCATAATACAGCTGGGCGCTTTTGTAATCCTTGGTTTCCAGTTTGGCCCTGCAGATATCAATGATCTCGTTGGCTTCCTTGTTCCTGGTAGAGCCCGGGTGGGTATTGATAAAAATCTGCATCAACCCGATCGTTTTGATCGTGTTGGTCTGGTCAAGCTGCGGTTTGGGTGACTGTTTATAATAACTGTAGGCCCGCATATAATCCACTTCCTCGGCCTTTACGCTGTTGGGAAATATCTCGAGGAAACTTTTATAAAGATTTTCGGCATTCATGTAATCGCCCTGGTAATAGGCGCAGTAGGCGTACTTATAATATATATCTTCAAATTCTTTCGTGGTCTTGTAATAAGGCATGATATCCTCATAGATCTGCTGGGCCCTGCTGTATTTCTTTTTGACAAAATACTGTTCCGCCATCCGCAGCTTAAAATCGGGATCAGGGTTTTTTAAGATCCGGCTGAGGCTTTTGGAATGGCCGTTCTTTTTGGTAACGGATTTATTGCCGCCGCAACTGCCCAGGACAAGGGCCATTATGATAATCCAGCTGTATCGCATCATGTTTATAAACGTATCCGCCCGCCTTTTCCCATGGATAGGGCGTGCAAAGTTAATGGATAATGGCAAAACTTAGGTAAAAATCAGCGGCTTCCAAAAAGGGGCCGTTAAGGTTATTATAAAGCGTAGTATCAGTGTTTTATGTCAAAAACAAACCGGGTTCCGGCATAAAAAAACCTCCCGCCTGAAAGCGGGAGGTTCTATCCTCAGTTATTCTCTTTTATTAGTTCTTTTTCCGCAGGTTGGGGTGCGGGGGTTCAACCATGTTCGGTCCGTCTTCGCCTTCAGCAGCGGCGCGGAGGTCAACGGTATTGCAATCACCGCCTTCCTGGCCGTAGTTAAAGATGAAGCGGTCTGCGCTGATACCTTCTTTATCCACCATGTAGTTGATCACGGCATTTACATGGTCCCAGCTCAGCTGCTGTTCTTTCTTATTGGAAGAGCAGTAACCTACTACCACTACTTTACAACCGGGGTTGTTGCGCAGTTTGGCGGCTACCGTAGCCAGCACAGCCTGTGCATCATCGCTCAGTTTGGTGGTACCGGCTTTGAAAGAAACGCTCGGAAGGGCACCCAGTTTTTCGGCACATGTTTTCTCAATGATAACCGGGGCTACTTTACAATCATCCGGGCAGGGGCACTTACCAACACCATCGGCATTCACCGGCTGGCAATATGTAGGCGTGATGAGTTCTTTATCCTTACAGTCAGGGACACCATCGCCATCTGTATCTTTCGTCACACCATGGCTGTCAACCGGGCAACCGGCGGGGGTTTGTTCCTGGTCGAACTGGTCGGTTACGCCGTCGCCATCGCTATCAGGCAATACCGGCTTGGGCAGGCGCATAAGGCGGGGGTTGCGGATCTCGCTGTAGGCGTAATCCAGGGGGTTGAGCCACCAGAGGGGTTCAACAGATTTGGAACCGATATTGAAATTAAGACCGACCGTAACAAAGTTGTATGAATCATAATCACGGGTCAGCACGGCGTCGCCATAAGCATGTTCCTGCCAGCGCTGTCCGTCCAGCAGGTCGTCTTTGATAAAGGTCTGGCGGTCTTCGATAGCCAGGTTAAGCCTGCTGCCGAGTTTGAAGGCCATACCCATACCGATCGTACCGGAGGGCTTAAATGTTTTTCCGAAGAGTTTCGGGCGGCG
>CAYNSL010000075.1:0-5158 GCA_964399755.1 uncultured Chitinophaga sp.
GTGTTCTCCTGCGCCACTTCCTTTGATTTGTCTTTTACGCAGGAAACCGCCCCCAGCATGACCAGCAGGGCCGCTCCCCCGTAAATGATTATATTTTTATTTTTCATCGTTGTGTTAGTTTTCGGTTATGAGTTATGGTTTGGAGAACCAGGTTTCCTTGGTGTGATAGTCATTCCCAACCGGGTAAGCGCCGATGGCCAGCAGTGACGGGATATTATAGAGGTATTCTGAATTATACCTCGGCCGGCAGCGGTACACCAGTTTGCCGTTATTCTGCGAAAAGAGGCTGCTTCCCGAAGGCGGCGTGAATCCGGCATAAACCTGTGTTCCGCCATAGAAGTCTGTATAATGGAAGCGGCGCATATCGGCCCAAACCACCTGGGTGCCCCAGGCATACATCGCGATGTATTTCTGCAGCATGATCCGGGTCATGGTCAACCCGGCCGGTGTAGTGGGTACAATATTCGGATTGATGGCAGGGTTTACGAAATTATCGCGGACCGTAGTGGTAATCTGGTTGGCAGCAGGAACGAGGATGTTGTATTTATCTTTCAGCATGTCGAAATTGAGCTTTATGCCATCCACATAATTGGTCAATGCAGTTGTATTATCCAGCTTACGGAGATAGGCTTCGGCCAGCAGGAACTTCATTTCCGAAGCGGTCATCACCGGCCATTCGGCCTCATCACGGAAAATATAACGGCCGCGCTGGTCGGGGTAGGGGTAACCGGTAGAGTCATAAGCGTACCCAAGGAAATTTCCGGGACGGTCGGCCAGGGCCAGTCCGCTGTTCCCGCTCCAGGGCGTAATACCCTTGAAAGTGCCGTTCGGATTTTCCCGGAGGATATACCAGCACCGGGGATCAAATACACCGGTAAATGCGGCGGTATTCGCACCGGTCATCAGGTTGGCGATAAAAGCCGATTGCCGGATACCGGTAACGGAGCTGTTCACGTTCTGGCGCACCAGTCCGAAATAATTTGACGTTCCGGTAATACCCGTATTCTGGAATTTACAGGTAACATTATCGGTGTTTGTTGCGCAGGAAAGGCTGGCATACTTGATCACGGAATCAGCGCTGTAAATCGGCTTGTTGCTGATATACGCATAGGTACGCGCGAGTATCCCGTATACAAATTTTTTCCAGCGGTCAAGACTGCCCCCGTTAAAATAATAATCACTCGCGGCGAATTTGGCAGGGTTCATCCCGCCTCCTGTTCTGTTCAGGAAATCAAGCGCGCGGAAACAGGTGGCGCGGACGGAATCGTAGACTTCCGACTGGTCCTCGTAATTAAATTGCTGCAGGCTGGTGTTGAATGCCTGGCGCAGGATGATCTCGCCGTATTCGTTGGTGCATTCCAGCAAACTCCAGGCGCGCAGGGCGAGGGCGGCGCCTACGAAATCCCATTTCTCCTGCTGCGTTCCCCATTCCACGATCCGGTTGAGGTTTTGTCCCATACCGTAATAATGCGCGGCCCACATTGAACCGAGGTTGTCGCTGGCGCCAACCGTTCCGCCCATCTGGTCGTAGTTGGAACTATTGGCAGCTGTTTGCGAAACGGGGGAAGAAGTAGTGGAATAGGTTCCCCAGAACTGGATATAGCGTCCGATCAGTAATCCGTCGCCGCATAAACCATATGCGCTCCCGGCGGCGGATGAACTGCCCGTGATGCTCCCGATCAGGCTGGGAAAGATCAGCTCGATGGGCTGTACCGTAGCCGCGTTGGGATTGGCATAGGCATCGTCTATCTGCTTCTTGCAGGAACCGAGCGCGAAAGTTCCCAGGAGCAGGGAGGCGGTAATATATTTTAAAGTGTGTTTCATAATCATGCGTATTAATATATTATTTAAATATTGCTTTGATACCGAAGTTCAGTGACAAAGGCGTCGGCAGGTTGCCATAGTCGAAGCCCATGCCGCCTACACCATTCGCCGAAGCGGTGTTACCGTTCGTGGAAGGGTCGGCCCCGCGGTAATTGGTCAGCAATACCAGGTCGTTACCGGTTACGAATATGCCCAGTGATTTGAATACTTTAAGACCATTCAGCATTCTTTCCGGAAGATTGTAGGTCAGGGTCACATCCCTTAACCGCAGGTAGTTGACATTCTTTTCAACAAATTCTTCTTCCGGCATACTGGTATAATAAGACTGCTGGAAATAAGGCACGATCGCGATCGTATTGGGTGTCGGGGTGCCTGTATTTTCCTTCCCATCCTGCAATACGCCGTCGATGATACGGGGTTTTTCGCGGTCGCTGGTCCGCAGGCTCTTACCGGCCAGGGTCAGGTACATTTCCGTAGCGTCAAATACATCGCCGCCCATCTTCAGGTCCCAGAGGAAATTCAGGCCCCAGTTCTTGTAGCGGAAAGTATTCAAAGTGCCCAGTGTGAAATCAGGCATACGGTCGCCGATGACGGTAAAAGTTCCTTCCACAACCGGTAAACCGGTGCTGGGGCTGATCAGGATCTTGCCGGAAGCATTCCGCATATAGTGGAAACCGGTGATGGTGGTGGCGGGCATACCGCGGATCATACCACCGCGTGCATTGCCGTAGAGCCAGGTATCAGCGATATAGGATTCATAAGCAATGGCGGCCGGGAGGGTGAGGATCTTGCTCCAGGTATGGTTGTAATTGAATTTAATGTTCCAGTTGAAGCTTTTCTTGCGCACGGCATTGATATCAGTTACGATCTCGATACCCTGGTTGCGGGAACTGGCCGCATTCTGGGTGTTCAGGATAAAGCCGGTTGCATAACTGGCCCTGAACTGGTTCTGGATCTGGTCCGTGCATAACGTATTATAGTATGCGAAATCCACCGACAGGCGGTTGTTAAGCACCCGTACTTCCGTTCCGAATTCATAGGTCTTCTGCCTTTCGGGTACCAGGTTGGGGTTGTTGTTGTCAAACCCGTAAGAATAGATCGAACCAACGGCGCTGCTGGTGAAGTTGTTCACGAACACCGACTGGTTCTTGTAAGGATCCGGGGCGCGGGCCGTGCTGGCGCGGGAGGCGCGCAGTTTCCAGAAGTTCAGGAATTTGGTTTTCAAACTGGGGATCAGGTCCGACATGATCATGCTCACGCTGTAGCTGGGGTAATCGTAGTTACGGTTTGCCTTGGGGAACAGCGATGAGGTTTCGAAACGATGCGTATAGCTGAAGAAGATCATATTCCTCCAGCTAACCGCCACTTCTCCGAAGTAGGCCATCTGCCGGCTGATAAAACGGTTGTATTCGCCGAAATTATTGCGGAGCAGGCGTACGCGGGTAGCATAAGTGGTGATGCTGCTGTCGGTGCGGGGACCTACGATCTGGTCAAAGGTCTTATCCGTAACCACCTGGCGGGCGCCGCCGGGGAGGAATTTATACATACGGCCATCCAAAGCGCCGATGGAATCCACCAGGCCGGTTCCGTAGATCGCGAACATTTTTGTTTCATAATCCTGCCACATCGTTCCCACCATCAGGCGGGTGGAGAATTTACCAAAGTCTCTCTTGGCCGTGGCCGTGATCGTATGGTTGTAACCGTAGTATTTTCTCCAGTAATCATCGAGAGCGCCGCGTTGCGTACGCGAACTCAGGCTCGACAGCGGATGGTAGAATGTATAACCGGAGCTCTTGTACGTATCGTAACCGAAACGTCCCGAGATGGTCAGCCATTTGAAGGGGAAAATATTGATACCACCCGACATGATCATCCGTTGTGTCTTGTCATAGCTGTGGTTGCGCAGCGTGTTATAAAGCGGATTGTCGATCTCGGCAGTGGGGTCCGCCGCAAACACATTGAGCTTGTTGCCGTCGGCATCCTGGTAAACCGATACATCCCTTGTTACCGGCCAGGTATACAGTCCCAGTACATAACCGCCCGCGCTCCGCAGGGGTTTATCGTTCGTGGAATAGATATACTGGAAGGAGGGCGTGATCTCCACCCATTTCCCGAATTTGGTGGTATTGGTAATGCGGACATTGTATTTCTTGTATTCATTGTCCGGTACCACACCTTTATTGGTGAAATAAGAACCGCTTATTTTAAAACCCACGTCTTTGAAGCCCACATCGGCGCTCAGGTTATGGGTTTGCGAGAAACCGGTCCGGAAGAATTTATCGATATTATTATACTTCTGGGTGCCGGCGGGATACTTGGGTCCGAAATAACTGAAGGCCACTGTACTGAAACTGCTGGTGCTGGGCGCTCCGTTGGCGCCGGGCTGGTAATCATCATTCAGTTGCGCGTGACGCGTGACGCTTTGCATCCGGAAGCTGTTATCATAGCTGAAACTGATCTTGCCCGTGGTCGCTTTCTTGGTGGTGATCACGATGGCGCCGGCGCTGGCCTGGCTGCCGTAAAGCGCGGTGGCTTCGGGGCCTTTCAGTACCGTAACCGACTCGATATCGTTCGGGTTCAGATCCGCGATGCGGTTCGTATAGTCGTTGTTCCGGTTGGGGCGGTCGGAAGCAAGGCCCAGCCCGGTACCGCCGTTTGAGGTTTCATTGATCGTGGAATTGTCGAGGATGATCCCGTCCACGATAAAGAGCGGCTGGTTATTTCCCGTCAGGGAGTTGTAACCGCGCAGCACGATGGCGGAAGAGGCGCCGGCCTGTCCCGTTGTCGGGGTAATCGTTAAACCGGCCACGCGTCCCTGGAGGCTGTTGAGCAAATTCTCCCGCTGCGTTTCGGCGATTTCCTTGCCGGTAACGCCCTGCGTGGAATAACCGAGCGAACGGGGGCTTCTTCGGATATCCATGGCCGTTACGACCACCTCGCCCATCGTAATGTCGGCTGTTTTCAGGCTCACGCCTACGGTATTGCCTTCACCGGGTTTTACTTCGGTGGTGCCATAACCCACGTAGGAGATCTGAAGGGTTTCGCCGGGATTTACCTTGATGGTAAACTTGCCGTTCGCATCCGTTTGGGTGATGCGCCGGGTGCCCTTAACCCTAACCGTAACACCTGCCAGAGGTGCTTTATTGTCCTCTGCCACAATCGTACCGCTGATCGTTCTTTCCTGGGCCTGCACCACGGGGGTGAGTACCAGCAATGACAGCGATAAAACAAAGAACAATTGGAGAATTTTTCTCATAGCTGTTTTTTTTAGATATATTAATAAATAAGCAGTTCCATTTTTCAGTCAACAGTATACAGTCAACAGTACACAGTT
>CAYNSL010000075.1:5258-17084 GCA_964399755.1 uncultured Chitinophaga sp.
GCAGTACACAGTCTGCAGTACACAGTCTGCAGTATCAGGCCACTTTCACCCCGGCTTCGATATAGGGTTTCAGGATCGGGTCTTCGGGCGACAGTTCCGTGATCAGCATATCGATCTCATCCAGTCCGCAGACCTTGATCGGCTGCACCGAGTTCACTTTTTCGGCGATGCTCAGGCAGATCACTTTTTTGGATGATCCGATCATGGCCTTTTTCAGCTGCACCACTTCCCAGTCATTGTCGGTAATGCCCTGTTCAATATCGATGGCATTGGTACCGAGAAAACAGATATCGGCCTTTACTTCCTTTATTTTGGCGATGGCCTGCGAACCTACTGTAATTTTAGAATTTTTCGAGATCTTGTCACCGATCAGGATCACATCGATATTCGGATGATGCATGTATTCCAGGATGGCCGGGATGCTTCCGGATATGAATGTGGCTTTCAGCTGGGGCGGGAGCAAACGCGCCATTTCGATGATCGTCGTACCGCCGCTGGTCAGTATGAACATCCCGTTGCCAATCAACCCGATGGCCTTGCGCGCGATGGTCTTTTTCTGGTTTTGCGAATATACCCCGTTGGTGGGAAAATAGACATGATTGAAGGAAGGTGAAAGGGCGCCCCCGTGTACTTTAATGATCTTGCCTTCTTCGGCAAGTTCCTGCAGATCACGGCGGATGGTATCCTCTGACACATTGATTTCTGTGCAAAGCGATGAAGAAAGGACCTTATTATGCAGGTTGACCTGGTGAAGTATATAGGCCTGCCTTTCTTTTTTAAGCATCCGTTAGTTTTGTGTGTCTAAAATAAGGGAAATTCCTGCATAAAAACGCAGAAACCTGAAAATATTTGCATCCCGGATATCCCCGTTTGTTGATAACTGGTGAGTAGTTAAAAACATTCCTGTTGATGACTTATCCCTTAGCGTTCAGCTGTCTGCAAAAAAAAGTCCCGCCTTCTCTTGCAAAAAGGCGGGACAGGATGCGTGTTTCATAGAGAAATCACTTCCCGAACGTGAACCTTGCGCTGAACCCGATGGCCGCCGGTTCGAAATTGATATCGCTGACAATATTCAGTTCCGGCTTCCAGTCCAGCGAAATATTAAGCGGAATATTGCTGAATTTATAGTCCAGCCCGAGCACTCCCTGCGCCCCGAAGTTGGGATCGGTCTCGTTCTTTTGTTTGGTGGGGTTATAGGTTTTGATAAAACTCAGGTAACCGCCCGCCCCGTAATACCAGGTCATGCCGGCAGGGGTCAGCGGTTTGTGAAATTCCAGCAATACGCCCAGCGCCAGGGGGTCGCCAAAGGAAAAAAGGCCTTCGATGGCTGTTTTATCAGAAATGAACTGTTTAATGGAGATCGAATTGTTCACGGCCGCCGAAGCGCTGCTCAGCCTCACGCCAAGGGCGGTTTTATAATCCTGGGCGTTTACGGTATTCAATGCGGCGATGCCCGCGGTGAGCAGGAGGGAAAACAGGAATTTCTTCATGGTGAATTGTTTTGCTGTATAGTAAACGAAAAATGGTGCCAATAAAATCTAAAGAAATTGCAAAATATTAGTTAGGAGTGGGGAGGCGGGCGGGAGGGGAATGCTAAATTTTAAATGCTAAATGTTAAATAGGCCTTTTGTTCCGTGGGCGTTAACTGGTTTTGAGGACGCATGAGCATGGATAGTCGTGAAAAGGGTTATAAACTTGTATTTAATATGATGATGATAAGGATAACAGCACGAAGCCCGCAGCTCACAGCTCGCAGCTTCCCTACTCATACAACTCATACTTCGTCTTCGGCCTCCTGTCGTCCAGCCACCTGAAATCAGGCAGGCGCATTTCGGCGGGGTCTTTTTGTTTGATGGGCCAGATGGTGCCGCTCACCGAGCTACGGAACACCACTTTCTCCAGTTCTTTTTCCCGGAAATAAATATCAAGTATATCCGACCTGGACTGGTTGATGCCGGTATAGGCGCTGTCATCGTCCTGTATAAAATAAATGCATTCCGCCGAGCCCGCGGCCCGCACCGAATCGATGGAGCCATCTGTAAAGAATCCTTCCATGCGGGAGGAGCGAACCTGGTTATAGATGCCCGGATCGGCTTTGTTCACCAGGAAGCTCTTTTCAAACACTTTCAGCCGGTCGGCTTTTTTGTTTTTGGTGAACAGCAGCACCGTATCGCCGGTGATCTGGCTTTCTTTGGCCCAGATCACGGGGCCCTGGAAAAGACGGAATACGGAATCCCGGAAAGAATAGAAAAGACTGTCGCTGACGGCCTGCAGGGAATCTGAAAATATCCGTACATGCCGGTAAGCTTCGAGGTAGCGGTTGGTGCTGTCCTTCGTATTTACGCTCACCACTTTCGTGCCCTTTACCGTGTCTTTCACGATCGAATCCTTTCCGCGGTGCAGGTCGCTGAGCCGTGCCGAGAATAAGGTATCCGCCGTGATATAAATGGAGTCGTCATCCTGTTTGATGATCATCAGTGGCTTCCGGGTGGCCAGTAACCGGTCGTTTTTATTATCCCGGAATACTTCGCCGGCCAGTATCGTCGTACCCTGCGCCGAATCCACAATCACCACGTTCCCGATGGCCTGCGAAACGCCGAGACTGTCGTCAAAAGCGATCCGGTTGGCGATGATGGTGGTCTTGCCGTCGTGGATGATGGGCCGCTGCCCGAATTCGGCCTTGCCGGAAGCCAGGTTATAATATCCTTCTTTGGTTTCGATCGTCCGGCCGCTGCTGTCTTTGATGAATGTTTTGGCGATGAAACGCGTGATCTGCGTTTGCGTGTTGTACAGCAGCGAATCCGTTTTGATATGATAGGCGGGATCGGTCAGTTCAACATTGCTTTTAAAATAGACATCATGCAGGTCCGCATAATAGTACCCTTCGCGGCTAACCAGCACCGTTTTTTTGTTCACCACCCGCCCGCCGTGTTTGTAAATGCCGATATTGGTGTTCATATCATATTCGAGATCGGGGGTGGTCAGCGTTCCCTTGCCATCCGTCAGCCTGACGCCGCCGTCGAGGTTGGCGATCTTTTTGTCGATCAGGTAGAGCAGGTGACTGGCATAGATATTCGCCGTATCGGAATCATTGATATGCACATTGCCCCATGCTTCAAAAGTGCGCGTACGGTTGTTGATGACGCAGCTGTCGCAATTGAAATAGGATTTGCCCTGTTTAAGCCGCACATTGCCCGCAAGGATTTGCAATTGCGTGGAGTCATCCACTTTACGGAACTCGAGTTTGCGTACGCCGGGCAGGATTTCCACCGTAACAAGGCTATCGCCGCCAGGCGGCGGGGGCGGAGTTACCTGCGCATGCAGGGTCGTGCCGTTTAACAGCCGCAAAAAGAACAGTAAACAATAGAAAAAGTAAGATTTGCGCATCAACAGGCTACTGGTGAATGGTATCTTTTGGCAGGGGCGAAGTTAGCGCCCCTCCTTTATCTTTTCTGCCAAAGATGGACAAATTAACGTAGCGTTTAGGATGGGTGCGCAGGTCGTCGAGCAGGATCTCGAGACCCAGGGATGCGTTCTTCAGATTGTTGTAAAGTGTCTTATCGTTCAGCAGGGCGCCCAGCGTTCCGTCCTTGTTGTCGATCTTGGCGATCACAGACCTGAATTGACCAATTGTACTCCTGAGTTCATCGATCGTGGGCTGCAGTTCGATGGCGGCCAGTTTCTCCGAAGCTTTTTTCGCGTTGCCGATGGTTTCTTTGATATCATCGGCGTTGCTCTTCAGGCTTTCGGTAAAGTTTTCCGCGTTCTTCAGTGTTTTGGCCAGCGAACCGGTCTGGTTGTCCAGCAAACCGTTGATGGAAGAACTGGCGCGGTTCAGGTTGGCCAGGGTCTGCTGCAAATCCGCTTTTGCCTGCGCGTTTAAGAATCCGTTTATGCGGCTGAATACCGTATTCAGCGTATCCAGCGTAAGCCGCACTTTGGTAAGGGTGGGGGTGAACTGCGCCTTCACGTCGTCGAGGATGCTGGAATCCACGCGGGTCAGCAGCGTATCGCCCGGGTGCAGGTAATCATTTAGTTTGCCTTTCTCAATCACAATATAGGAAGAGCCTACCAGCGGGGTGGAGATCAGGGCTTTTGAGTCGCGGGGAATATTCACATCCTGGGTGAGGTTGATCGTGGCCACGATACCGTTCATGTCCTTGTCCTTGGCCTTCAGGTCGTACACGCTGCCGATCACATAACCGTTAATCTTTACTTCATTGGATTTGGACAGCGAACCCAGGTCGTTGAAGATCGCATAGATCTTTTTCCTTTTCTTCAGGATGTCTTTTCCTTTCAGGAAATTAAAACCGAGAATAAGGATGGTAAGGGCGAAAATGGTGAGAATGCCGACTTTGGTTTCGTTGCTGATCTTCATTCGGTTCAATTTGGCGCAGCCGTGGCTGTTCAGGATGCCAAATTAGCTAATTATTTTCAAAGGAAGGGATCGAAGAGTCCACAGCCTCCCCACAATAACAGTTGTTTGTGTAAGCTCGCAGCCCGGGGCGAGCAGCTTCCCGCTAGAACCCCTTCTTATCCCCATCCGATTTCGATTCCAGCTTTTCCTTGTATTTACGGATGGCATTGAAAATATTGGTCACGATTTCTTTTTGTCCCGCCTCGCTGACAAGGTACTCTTCCTCCTCTTTATTGGAGATGAACCCGATCTCGATCAGGATGCTGGGCATACCCGTGGCCTGGAGCACCCAGATGCCCTTGTCGTTGCGCTGCTTCACGCCGCGGTCGATCCGGTTGGCATCCTTGAACTCATCCTGCACGTAATTGGCAAGATTCAGGCTTTTGCGGAAATAATACTGCGCATAGATCAGCATCCGCGCCTTTTCCGTGGGATCCGAAGGATCGGGCAGGGTGAGGGTAGAGGTGGAATCGATCTCGCCCGTGTATTCGTTGTTCTTGGTCACCGAACTGATCTTCGCGTCATTCTTGTTCATCGCCCAAACATAGGTTTCGGTTCCCTTCGCCTTGTTTTCCACCCACACGTTTTCATACTGGTATTCGTAATAAGTTTTTTTGTACGATTTCTTTCCCTTCTTTACCGTTTTGTATTTGGCGGTCTTGCCCACCACGCGGCGCTCATACCATCCGCCGGGATGACGCCCCGCCGAATTGCAGTGGATCGCCACAAAGAGGTCGCCCCCCGATTCATTGGCCAGGTTGGCCCTGTATTTCAGGGCAGCGTCTTTGTTTTGAATGGGACCGGGCAGCACATCCGTTGTCCTTGTATAAATAATCTTCATCGAGGGAAAGGCCTTTGCCAGCGTATCGCCCAGTTTCAGCGAAACCTGCAGCGCTACATTGGCTTCCGTTTCGATCGTGCCCCTGGCGCCGGGGTCAAGACCACCATGACCCGGATCGATGATCAGGGTGCGTACGCCTTTTTTGGTGGATTCCTGGGCCAGGGTTACGGAACAAACTGTAAACAACGCTACGCTTGTTAACAGGAAAAACTTTTTCATCATTCAGGGTGTCGTTTTTCGGTTTTTGAAATCGGGCGGGAAGATAATCGAAGAATCACACATTTCATTTAACCCGGTTCTTCTCTTTTTTTGCTACCTGTTCCAGCAACGCCGTTACGTCTTTCGCCGGCGGGCGCATATCCATGCCCGTTTCACTGCCTTCCCTGCTTTGCTGGCGCTCCAGCCAGTTCATATAGGTTTTCACCGCGCGCAGGACGCAGGCCGCTGTTTCCGATTGTCCTTCTTTGCTGTTGAGATAATCTTCCTCGCTGCGGTCGGTAATATAACCCGTTTCCACCAGGATGCTCGGCATGGCCGTGGCCTGCAGCACCCAGATACCGACTCCCCGCTGGCGCACGTCGCGGTCCACCCGGCCGATCGCGGCAAATTCATCCTGAACAAACCCGGCCAGCGTGGCGCTGCGTTTGAAAAATTGTTTGGTCTTCAGCAGGGAGAGGGCGAAGAATTCGGGTGAATCAACATTGAGCTCACCATAATTCTGTTTGAAATTTTCTTCCTGCATCATCGGCGCGTTTTCGCGGACGGCGATCTCCTTGTCTTCGGTTTTATGCGAACCCCAGATATAGGTTTCCGCACCCCGGGCTGGGTTGGGCAGACTATAATAACGGTATTGCGGTACTTCTTTTGTTTTTTTCTTCCGGTTCTTTCCCTTGCCCACATAATAAGTCACTTTTTTAGTGCCCACCTGTTCCGAGCGGCGTATCGGCCCGGCCGCATTTACATGGATACAGATAAACAGGTCGCCCCTGTTTTCATTGGCGATTTCCGCGCGGCGGTGGATGGCGGTGATCCGTTCCGTGGGCCGGCTCTCCACGATTTTTATGTCGGGCCATTCACTATGCAGTTTTTTTACCAGTTCTTTGGAAATGGCCAGGCAGATATCGTCTTCCCATGAATAGGATCCCTTCGCGCCGTTATGACCGCCGTTTTCCATGATGCCATGACCCGCATCCACGATGATGGTGCGGATGACCGGCGGCTTCACCGTCGCCTCCGGTTTGATTTTTTTAAATGAAAAAATGATGAGGCAGCAGGAGAGGGACAGGAAAAAAAGAAAGGTTCTTTTTATCATGGTTTTTCAGTTACCCGTCAGGCGGAATCTTCACAAATTGTTTAGGGTCGTTCATAGGATGCGGCAACAGAATGGTTTACATTTGCTCACTGCCGATGAAGCAATTGTACAAATTTAGACCAATTTATTTTTTTTACGGGGTATTGGCGGCCGCGATGTTATGCACAGAAACGTGGAAAACGGCGGCAGGCCGTATGCCCGCCCGCTTTTTTCGCAGTTTGTTAACAAGTGCCGATACCAGCAAACCGCTGCTCCGGGCAGATTCGGCCGGAAAAACCGGCGCCCTCGTAACCGATACCACGCGCTTCCCTTTACAAGATACCGGCGGCCTGCGCCCCAAAGTGGATACGTTCTCCCTCAAAATTTCCAAAGACTCGCTCGACGCACCCGTGAAATACGAAGCCCTGGATTCAGCCGTAGTGCTGATCAGGGATAAAAAGATCCTGCTCTACGGCAAAACAAAAACCGAATACAAGGATATCACGCTCACCGCGCCGAAAGTGGAACTGGACCAGCAAACGCAGATCGTTACGGCGGTGAACGCGAAGGACAGCACGGGCCTTGTTATCGAGAACGCGCATTTCAAAGGCGGGGAGAATGAATTCACCAGCGATACGATCCGCTATAATTTCAAAACGCAGATCGGACATACTATTAATACTTATACGCAGGACGGCGAGATCTATGTGCAGGGGGCTGTGGTGAAAAAAGTGAATGAGAATACCACCTTCATCAAAAAAGCCCGGTTCACCACCTGCAACCTCGATGAACCGCATTTCGCTTTCGTAACGCCGAAGATGAAAGTGATCAATAAGAAACTCGCGGTCTCCGGTCCCGCGCATCCCGAATTCGAGGGCGTGCCCGTGCCGATCTGGATCCCGTTTGGATTTTATCCACTGAGCCAGGGACGCCATTCGGGACTGCTGCCGCCGCGATTCAGTTCCAATGAACAGTTCGGGCTGGGACTCGAAGGACTGGGTTATTATAAAGTGCTCAGCGAATACTGGGACGCGAAAGTGTACGGCAATATTTATTCCTATGGCGGCTGGTCGGTAAACCTGAACCCCACTTACCGCAAGCGCTACCGTTACAGCGGATTTTTTAACGTGAGCATGCAGTCTACAAAATTCAATTTCAAAGGCGACCCTGATTTTGCCAAAAGCAAGAGTTTCTTTGTTACCTGGAGCCACGCGGTAGACGGCAAGGCCAGGCCCGGCACTAATTTTTCAGCCAATGTAAACGCGGGTTCCACCAAGTACAACCAGTTTGTGCCCAACAGCCCGCAACTGAATTTCCAGAACCAGCTCAGTTCCTCGATCGCCTATTCGAAAAGCTGGGCGGGCAAACCCTATAACCTCACGGTTACGGCCAACCATAACCAGAACAATGTAACGCACCTGATCAACCTCAGCCTGCCCGATGTGGGTTTCAATGTGAGCACGCAGTATCCCTTCCAGGGAAAGAACGCGGCGGGCGCGGCCAAATGGTATGAGAAACTCGGTGTCGGCTATACCGGTAATTTCAGGAACCAGGTTTCATTTTACGATACGGCATTTAAGCTGCGGCAGCTGATCGATACGCTGCAATGGGGCGCGATGCATAATTTTCCCGTCACCCTCGCGCTGCCCCCGATCCTGAACGGCGCGGTGATCGTTTCGCCCGGCGTTTCCTACTCGCAGGTCTGGATCGCGCAGAAGTTCCGGCGCAAATGGAATACGGTCACGCAGAAATCGGATACGGTCATCACCAAAGGTTTTTTCACCGATCACCAGCTTTCGTTTTCGCTGGGCTTTAATACCGCCATCTATGGCACCTACCAGTTTAAAAAGTCCCGGATCTACGCGATCCGCCACGTGATCCGCCCGTCGATGAGCTTTAATTACAAACCCGATCTCTCCCGTTCGCATTATTACACGGATACCCTGGTGCGCGGTTTCGCATACCGGTTTTCAGAGTTCGAAGGCGCGCTCTATCCCGGTTTCGGCGAAGGTAAAACGGGTGGTATCGGGTTCGCGGTCGACAATAACCTCGAGATGAAATGGCGGTCGCGCAAGGACACGGGAGAGAATTCGATCAAAAAGATCAAGCTGATCGACGGTTTCGGATTTTCGTCGGGGTATAATTTCCTCCGCGATTCGATGAAACTGGATTTTTTCAATATCTACCTGCGCACGACCCTGTTCGACAAGATCAGCATCACGGCCAATACCGTGCTGGATCCTTACCAGTATAATGAAAAGGGCGTTGACATCAACAAATATGCCTGGCAGGGCGGCAAGTTCAAACCCGGGCGGCTCACCTACGGCAGCGTTTCACTAAGTACCAGTTTTTCGAGCAAGCCCAAAGACCCGAAGAAGGAGGCCGAAAGAAAGAAACAGGCGGAGCAGCGGCTGAACGACCCGGCCCTGATCGCCGACCAGCAGCGGCTTTTGCAATACATGCAGCAGAATCCGGCCGAATTCGTGGATTTCAATATTCCCTGGAAACTCAATATCGGGTACTCGCTTTCCTTTATCAACCGCCTGAAACAGGACCTGAGCGGTTTTGAGAAGGATTTCACTTCCAATATCAATTTCAGCGGCAGTTTCAACCTCACGCCGAAATGGAATTTTTCGGTAAACGGGTATTACGATTTCGACACCAAGAAACTCCAGACCTTCCAGATGGGGATCTCCCGCGAGATGCACTGCTGGCAACTGTCTATCGACGTTACCCCCGTGGGCCTATACCGCTTCTTCAGTTTTACCATCAGCCCCAAGGCCGCGGTATTGCAGGACCTGAAGATCAACCGCACGAGATCCTTCCCGAATTTCTGAGTTGATTTTTTTTAGTGATAATCTGTTACGCACGCAGGGAGCGCGGAGATCGCGGGGTAGAATTTATTGATGAATAGTTTTCTGATTCGTGAATCGGATGATCATGCATTCTTCACAAAATAATCCTTCATGATCCCGAACACTTTTTCTTTCAGTGATTCCACGGTATGCCCTTCGGGCGGCACGGCGGGCAGGAAATGGATCCCGATCTTCGCCGGCCAGAACCAGAATGATTTTTCCGGCGGCAATACTTTTTTGGTATTGAAGATCACGGCGGGGATGATGGCCTTGCCGGTTTCGATCGACAAACGAAAAGCGCCGTCGTGAAATTTTTTCAGCGGCTCCGCGGTACGGTTGCGGGTGCCTTCGGGATATACCGACATATGCATGCCCTTGTTCAGCACCGTCTTCATTTTTTCAAAACTCCTGCGCCGGCTTATTTCGCTCTTGCGGTCCACCAGCACGCTGCCCTTCATATAATAAAACCCGAATAAAGGCAGTTTGGCGAAACTGCTTTTTGCGATGGTCTTGTTGGGACCGGGTATAAAGGGACAGGAGAGTGGCACGTCCATCATCGAATTGTGATTGCAGGTAACGATATAGGTCCTGCCCTTTTCAAAATTTTCCTGGCCCCTTGTCCTGATCCGGCAACCCGTTAACGGCAGCCAGACATACATCCAGATCCGCGCGATCCGGATAAACAGGTCCTGGCCAACAGGATCGGGCAGGAGCCAGCAAATCATTGAAGGAATGAAGATGATGAGGAAGGTGGCGATGAAACTGATCATGGCCCAGAGCGCCAGTATTCGCGCGAATATATTTTTCAGTGCTTTCATGTTATAAGCTCCAGTCCACCGGGTCGATCCCTTTCGATGCCAGCCATTCGTTGGCTTTGGAGAAATGCCGGCAGCCGAAGAAACCCGCGTGGGCGGAAAGCGGGGAGGGATGCGCCGCTTTCAGGATGAGGTGTTTGTTTTCATCGATCAGCGTTCGCTTCTCCTGCGCGAATTTACCCCAGAGCATAAAGACCACGTGTTCTTTTTTATCCGATATCTTTTTGATGACATGATCGGTAAAATCCGCCCACCCGATTTTGGAATGACTCATCGGTTCGCCCGCCCGCACGGTGAGCGACGCGTTCAGCAGGAACACGCCCTGCTGCGCCCAGTGCGTGAGGTTGCCGTGGTTGGGAATGGAAACGCCGGTGTCTTCCTGCAGTTCTTTGAAAATATTTACCAGTGATGGCGGCGGAGGCACCCCGGACTGCACCGAAAAGCAAAGCCCGTGCGCCTGTCCGGGGCCGTGGTAGGGATCCTGCCCGAGTATTACGACTTTTATTTTATCGAGCGGGGTTGTATTAAAGGCGTTAAAGATGAGCGGTCCCGGCGGATAGATCGTCTTGCCCTGCGATTTTTCTGTTTTGATATGCCGCGCTGCCTGTTCAAAATAAGGCTGGTTGAATTCATCCTTCAGCGCTTCTTTCCAGGAGGCTTCGATCTTAACGTCCATTGTTCCGGTTTGAGCGCAAACTTAAATAACTTATTTTTGCAGTTAGTGCTTTAATTATTGGTCCGGTAGCTCAGTTGAATAGAGCAGCTGCCTTCTAAGCAGCAGGTCATTGGTTTGAATCCAATCCGGATCACAAGCGAAGTCGAAACGGCTTCGCTTTTTTATTTAATGACTCGCCCAACTTAAAACTTAAAACTTAACTCTTAACACTTAAAACTTAACACTTCTAGTTTCTCACATTCCCGGCAGCCTGAAACCATCGAGGAATACATTGACTTTATTTTCCGGCAACGCTTTTTTACTGTAGGCATACAGCACGCCGATAAATTTTCCGTCTGTCCATGCTTTCACTTTCCAGTTGTTCTTTTCATTGTCTTCCCAGTAGTCGAGCACGCCGCGGGTGTTTTCCCTGTTTTGAAGGCGATGTCCCTTTCCGTAACCCGCCGCTTTGCTGATCCCGAAACTGGTCTTCAGGTAGTCGAGGTAGGCGATCATCAGTACTTCGGCCTGCGATAGGCTGTCGGGCGGCATGAGCAACTGTACGCAGATGACGCCATAACTCACTTCATCCTTCACGCATTCGGACGTGTAGATGGAAGAGGAATCCTCACTTTTGGACTGATCGAATTTAAGTTCGCAGTAGGTGTAGAGCGAACAGCCCGATTTGGCAATCGCGGTTTTTTTCAGGGCCTGGGCCGTGAGGTCGGTAAAGGGCAACAGTCCCGTCAGCAGGACCATTAATTTCAGAAAGGATTTCATGGGTATTAGTTAGTGGTTATTTCATGCCGGGGAAGCGCAGCCCTTCGAGGAATATCTCCGTTTTTTTATCAGGCAGTTCTTTTTCGCTGTGCACATGCAGGATGCAGATGAACTGGCCGTTGGTCCAGCCCCGGATCTTCCATTTGTTTTTTTCGGCGTCTTCCCAGGTGTC
>CAYNSL010000076.1:0-6423 GCA_964399755.1 uncultured Chitinophaga sp.
GTTCAATAGGGAGTGATTGCCGGTTCGATCTGTTCCTTCAAGTTAGCATAATTTCCGGGAAACTTCCAACAAAAAGGCCTTTAATATGACCCGGAACGGTCAGAATGCGTTGTATATGCCTGTTAGACTATGAAAAGCACAATATCGGGTGTGGATAAACAATGCTGAAGTTTTCATTATTAGACAAAAAAAAACAGCATGCCAACCCTACAAACAGCCAAATGAAAAAAATATAGGTTGTAAAATAAATTGCCCCGGCTTAAAAGCCGGGGCAATTTATTTTGCTGGTTCGCTTTTGCAAGCGAGCTTGCTACGCTCCCATCAAAAAAGCCCGCGGCATTCGCCGGGGCTTTGTGATCCCGTCAGGATTATTGCATGATCCATCTCGCATTGAGCTTACCCAAAGCCCCTGGCCGGCCTTGCCGGCCCGTTCTTTTTTGCTGGTTCGCTTTTGCAAGCGAGCTTGCTACGCTCCCATCAAAAAAGCCCGCGGCATTCGCCGGGGCTTTGTGATCCCGTCAGGATTCAAACCTGAAACCTTCTGATCCGTAGTCAGATGCTCTATTCAGTTGAGCTACGGGACCCTAATAGGGCGGCAAAAATAAGGGAAAAACGCCGATTTTTAGTACTGAATCTGAACTTTATAGCCATTCCAACCAGGACGCCCAATTTCAAAATCTCCAAATCCAAAATTTCAAAATTATTTCTATCTCCATCCCGGCACGTACCGGTCCATCAGGTCCTGGAATCCTTTGAGGTTCTTCAGCGAATCAAGATCGGGGTCTTCGGGCCAGCTCTTATAATTTTTATACCCGCGGTCGATAGCCTGGCGCAGGTAGAGTATGGCCTGGTCGGGTTGTTTGGCCAGCGCGTAACTGCAGGCCAGCTGGTAAAAGGCTTTTTCCTTGGAGGGATCGTTCAGGATGGCTTTTTTCAGGTAAACGATGGCCGAATCGTATTGCCGCAGGTTGTGATAGGCCAGCCCCAGGCTATGCGCGGCCGCATAAGACCCCGGATCTTTCTGAACGGCCACTTTAAGGTAAACCAGCGCCGAATCATACATTTCCATGCTCATGAAGGCCTGGCCGATATTGGTGTAACCGGAAGTGTAATCAGGGTCTTCACGGATTGATTTCTTGAAATAGACAATGGCAGAATCATAAACCTTCATGTCCTCGAAGAAATTGCCGATATTCTGCAATACCTGCGGGGTGATGACGCCTTTTTTGAAAACCTGTTTGCGGAAATAAAATCCGGCCGAATCAAATTGTTTCAGCTGGCGGAACACCTGCGCGAGGTTTACCCAGATGATGGGGTTATCGGGATCATTGCGCATCGCCCGCTGCATGTAGATCTTTGCCGAATCGTATTGCTTCATACCCTGCAGGGTCAGTCCCATATTGCTCAGGAACTGCGCATTGGTGGGGTCCTTGACGATGGCCCTGCGGAAATACCAGCGGGCCGAATCATAACGTTTCTGATCGAAGAATATCCGCCCGATATCATTCATGAAGGCGGGGCTGTTGGGATCGATCAGCGAAGCGCCTTTCAGGAAATTGGTAACCGAATCGAGCTGGTTCAGTTCACGGAAAATCTTCATCAGGTTGTTCGAGGCCGGTTTGTAATCGGGTTTTACAAAAAGCGCCTTTCGGAAATAGGTCTTGGCGGAATCGTAATTCTTATCCTGCCCGAATATCACCCCGAGATTATTCATGATAACGGGATTACCCGGTTCGAGGTTGATGGCCTGCTGGAAATAACTGTAGGTGGAATCGGGACGTTTCAGCTCTTTAAACACCAAACCGATATTGATGAGCGCGGCGGCGGAATAGGGATTGGCGGCAAATGCCCTGCGGTAATAAAAATTGGCCGAATCGAATTGTTTCAGCGTAAAGGACATTTTTCCGAGGTTATTGAAAGCCTCTTCGTAGTTGGGATCGATCAGGGTGGCCAGGCGGTAATAGTTCTTGGCTGAATCGTACTGCTTCAGTTCCTTGTAAAAATTCCCGATATACACATTCACGATCGACTTGTCCTGGTAATTGGCAAAGGCATTGGAATAATAGATCCGCACCGAATCGTATTCGCCCTGTTCGAAAAAGGTCTTGCTCAGTCCCTGGTAAGCGTTAATGAATTTGGGATCGTTACGGATGGCGCGTTTGAAATACGTGATCGCTTCAGCGAATTCCTTGCGGTCGTGGTGCAGCCAGCCGATATTATTGCTCGCGTAAACATTTGAAGGATCGATCTGCAGGGCTCTTTCATAGTTCACGATAGCGGAATCGGGCCGCGATAAGGAATAGTAATAGTGGCCCAGGTCAACATAGGCGTCGGCATTGGACGGGTCTACATCGATGGCCTTGCGGTAGTATTTGATGGCTGAATCGGGTTTGTTCAGCGTTTTGTAGGCAAAAGCGAGGGTTACATAGGGATAACGCCAGCGGGGCGCCGTGATGATCGCTTTTTTGGCGTAAACGATGGCGCTGTCGAGGCGGTTATTATCGAGGTGCAGCGAAGCCAGGGTCTGTTGTATATAAGCCGCATTTTTTTCCGTGGCATTGGCGGCCCAGGCAAATTGAAAAGCCTTGTTGAGGTCGACCACCTGTTTACCGCCCCGCCCGAAATACCCGCGGGCCTTGAAGAAATACATCCGGCCGATAAGGGTTTTGGCGAAATCGGGGTCGTCGGGCTCCAGGAACTTGATGGCTTTCTCGAGCATTTCGCCCACTTCATAAAACTCCTGGCGGGCCACTTTCTCCATACGGTCAAGGCTGGCGTCCACTTCTTCGGTCTTCTCATCCTCGTCGATCTGTGAACGGATTTTTTGTATGGACGATGCGTCTTTGCAATCGAGGTAAAGATTGATTTTGGTTTGCGCGAAATTGATGAACTCCACCGCGAGGGTAGACTGTGCGTCGTTGGTATAGGGATCCCCGGGATATTTGCGGGCCATCTCCTCGTAAAAATATTCGGCGGAGGATTTACCCGTTAACCGGTTTTCCCGGATGGCGGAATTAAACTGGTTATAGGTCTCGATCAGCAGGGTATCGGTAGGCCGGAAATTAAGTCCCCTCCCCCTCGGCGCTACCATGGAAGTGCCGAGCCTGCCCGATTGCTGTCTTTTCTGGTTCTGCCATTTCCGCAAATAAGCGGTGTCCACAATTCCCACCACTTTATCGCTGTTCTCATTGCAGCAGATATAGGGGTTTTGTTTTCGTTTGAATACCTGCTGGGCTACGGCCGGTACGTTATTCTGTATGTATTTCTGAATTTCCGCCAGCGTGATCTGGTTATCGACCTTGTCGACCGAGTCCGCGGCTCCCGCCAGTCCATCGATCAGGTAATAGGTAAACAGGCCATGCCCGGTTCCGATCGACGCATCTTCCAGCGATTCCTGCCCGGCCGATGCGGCCAGCATCATGATTTCCCCCACTTTCTCTTCCGAGATCGCTTTGTTCAGCAGGTCCTGCCCGTCGGTACCCCCCGGAAGTTCATTGGTTCGGCAGGCGTCCATGATAAAATAAACTTCCACCCCCTTGGCTGTTTCCTTGGCCATCTTTCTTTTGAGGTTATACAACTGCACCGTACCGCCGGCGAGGTAATTGTTTTTGTCGCCTGCCGGGTTACAATCGTAGGCGATATAGAAGAACTGGTCTTCATCGATTGCGTCACCATGACCCGCCAGGTAAATAAAGAGTTTGTCACCCTTCTGGAGCTTTTTTGCCTCGAGCCATTTGGATCCTTTTGAGAAAAAGGTAGCCGCCATGGCCTGGTCGTTCAGCAGGCAAAAAATATTATCATCGGGCAGTTTGCCCCCGGCCGGTGATTTCAGGTAGTCGCGGAACATTTCGGCATCCCGGTCTGCGTAGTTAAGGGGACGCACATACTTATACTTGGATATCCCCATGATCATGGCAAAGGTCTGGGGCCCCTGGATGGTGGTATCCCGGGGTTTGGGCGGGGCCGTGGGGGCCTGTCCCCGGGCCGCCGGCACCATAAATACCGTAAAACACGTAAGTATGAGAATGAAAAAACGCATAAATTTAGTCCACTAATTTACGGATTTACAGGGGAATGGAACTCAAATTATGATAGCCGCCCGTTTCCGGACCCCAAAGTCCCTTCCGGGGTTGTACAAACGGATGAAAAAGTTGCACTTTTAATTTGAATTATAAATTTATTATTAAAAAATAAGAACAACACGAACAACCGCCAGCATGAAAAAACCACTGCATAAACATATCGGCAACCATGCCCGCAGGATACACCGGAACGTGACCAAGTACCTCTATGAGCGGGACACGATTTTCGCCACTTTATGGGTGTTTGTTTTCATCGTGGTGCTGGGCCTGATCCCCATTAATTTTTATTTCCTGAACCCTTTGAAGCTGGCGCTCAAGGATTTTGATTTCAATGATATGGCCTATGCCAAGCTGAAAAAGGGGTCGGACAGCCAGATAAACACCAATGTGGTCATCATCAATATCGATACCGCCGACCGGCAGGGACTGGCCGAACTGGTGGAGAAAACGGGGGCCATGAAGCCCAAAGTGATGGCCCTGGATGTATTGTTCGACGGGCCGCGGGACCCGTATAAAGATTCTCTGATGCGGGAAGCCGTGGCGCATAATCCCAACCTCGTGCTGGCCACCCATTTTGTGCCGGGAAAGCACACGGAATCGGAGTTTACGCCCAGTTATTTCAGTAACCCTAAATCGCCGGAGGGATTTGTGAATTTCCTGACGGAGGAATGGGCGACCGTCCGGCTCTGGAACCCCTTTATTGAAGATAAACCCAAAGACGGCGGTGAGCCAAAGTCCTATTCGAGTTTTGTCTCTTCTATTATCAAAGTATATGATCCCGCCCTTTTTGAGAAAATGGAAAAAAAGGTGCACCATAAGGAGATCATCAATTATACCCGCAAAGCCAACCAATACCTGATCATGGAGCGTCAGGATATCATCAACGGGATGGTGGACACTTCGGCGATCCGGGACAAGATCGTTTTGCTGGGTTTTATCAACCTGGACCGGGCCAATATCGAAGACAAGAAATTCACGCCCATGAATGAAAAATTCGCGGGGAAGTCCATCCCCGACATGAACGGGATCGTGGTGCATGCCAATATAATTTCCATGGTTTTGGAGAATAACTATATAAAAAAGTTACCTTTGTGGTTCACCTGGCTGGTAGCCATCCTGATCGGCTGGCTGCACATGTCGTTTTTTATCAGGTATTACCTGGAGAATCATATCTGGTTCCATTTAGTAGCAAAAATTGCGCAGCTGGCTTCGGCGATATTCTTTGTATACCTCGGCATTTACCTGTACGACCGGTACCGGATCAAACTGGATATGAAGATGACCCTGATTGTGATTGTCATGGCGGTGGATGTCATTTATTTTTACGAAGCCTGGGCCAGCTGGATGCACAAGAAATATAATTACAGGACCGTATTTAAACCGCATCATCATTAACTAATATACAGACCTGAAAAAACCTTAAACCTCATACAATGAAAAAATCACTCGTGTTTGTCTTCCTTTGTTTCCTTGCCGGCGGAGCATCCGCGCAGGGCAACAGTTTCCTGCTGTACAGTTTCAAGGGAAATGTAACGGTAGTGGAAAACAACGTGGAAAACAAAGCCAAAGTGGGCAAGACCCTCGACAATACCGCCACGCTGAAAGTGGCCGCGGGTTCAGCCGCCACCCTGATCTGTAACGAAGCGGCGATGTTTACGCTCAGCAAGGCCGGGACTTACAGCCTGAAAATGTTCGGCGACTCCTGCAAAGCGCCCGCCAATTCGGTAAGCGCCAACTACGTCAAATATGTATGGGCCCAGATGACCAAGTCCTCCGGTTCACCCGGCAGCAACCGCAAGGCGTTCATGAGCAATGTGGGTGCGGTCAGCCGTTCCATCAACAATATCTGGATCGATCCCCGGCTCGACACCCTGAACTACAGCGGCGGCAACAGCGATTTCCCGCTTTCCTGGAAATCCTATTCGGAAGCCAAGGAATTCGAGTTCTCCCTGTACAGCAGCGACAATATCACCGAACCGATCTATAAAACGACCATCAGCAAGCTGAAGATCCCCATCAGTAGTTTCACGCAGAAGATCAAACCCGGAAACTCCTATTTCTGGACCGTGGCCATCAAGGGCGAAGAAAATGATGAACTGAAACTGCTGAATTATGTAACGAAGGATACCTACGCCGAAGTGCTGAGCAAGGTTAAAACGCAGGGAGCGGCTTTTGAAGCACCGGCGGAAGAATCGTACCGGATCGCCTTTATGCTGGAAGACGCGCACTACCTGCCCGAGGCTTACCAGTATTATACCCGGGCGGCCACTACGGATTCCGTCAATATGCTGTACCGCTCCACGCTGATGTCGTTTAAGAAAGATTATGAAATTAAATAGAT
>CAYNSL010000076.1:6523-14586 GCA_964399755.1 uncultured Chitinophaga sp.
CTGTGAAAATCTCATTCTGGGCGATCGGGAAAGCGAACGAGCCCTATATCAGGGAGGGCGTGGAGGAATTCACCCGCCGCATCGGGCGCTATTTCAGGACCGGCTGGAACATTATCCCCGTACCGAAGAATGCGGGGATGATGAGCGAGATGGACCTACGGAAAAAAGAAGGCGCCCTGATCCTGGAATGGCTGGGGAAAGATGATTACCTGGTAGCGCTTGACGAGCGCGGCAAACAACTGAAATCGGAAGGGCTGGCCGCTTTTTTGCAGGACCGCGCCAACGAAAGTGTCAGGCAGCTTGTTTTTGTGATCGGGGGAGCATACGGGCTGGATAAAGCCGTCCTTTCCCGGGCTGATTTTACCTGGAGTCTTTCTTCCCTCACCTTCCCTCACCAGCTGGTAAGGCTGATCCTCGCCGAACAGGTATACCGGGCCTGCAGCATCCTGAAAAATGAAAAGTACCATCATTCCTGAATTTTTGTATCCCGGGTTTCGGGGCGATATTTGTAACCAGCAATCAACCGTATGGAATTATCGATTACCCTTATCATTATCCTGATCACCGGGCTTGTTTCTTTCAGCGCTTTCAATAACCAGCAGGTCCTGGGGCAACTGATTTTTCATCCGCCATCGGTGAAGCACGGGCAATGGTACCGTTTCTTCAGTTGCGGGCTGATCCATGCGGATATCGGCCACCTGATCTTTAATATGCTGGCGCTGTACCTCTTCGGCATAGGCACAAAGGTTGAAACGCCCTCGGGGAATTTTTATACGGGGGTGGAGTACCAGTTCATCTATATATTCGGCGATAAGGGCAAGTTCATTTATTTCGCCATGTACCTGCTGGCCCTGGCCGCATCGCTGCTTCCCACTTACGCCAAACAGGTCAATAATTACAGTTACCGGAGCCTGGGCGCTTCAGGGGCCGTATCGGCCGTGGTGTTTTCAGGCATTTTATTCACTCCGCTCACGGGGATCGGGCTGCTGTTTATCCCCGTTTATATTGCCGGGTTTATTTTCGGGATCATTTACCTGGTGGTATCGCACTGGCTCGACCGCAAGGGACAGGGACATATCAACCACTCGGCGCATATTTTCGGTGCCCTGTTCGGGCTGGGATTCACAGTTATTGCCTGCCAGGCCTTCGGCGATTATCCCGTACTGACCATGTTTGTGGAACAGATCCGTTCGGCCAACCCCGGTGATTTTATTCATTTCGGCAACTGATCGGCTTCGATTGTCAATACATTTTTTGTATTCGGCGTCAGTTTGAATCTTTCATCGATACGGTAGCCCAGCACCCAGCAGATGCGCCGGTCGCTCTCGATCACCCAGATCTTTTCTTTTTCCGTTTGCGGCAGTTTCAGGTCGATAAAGAAGCGGGATAGCTTCTTTTTCTTTTTTAACATCCCCAGCGGGTAAAAATAATCACCTGTTTTCCATTTGCGGAGCAGCAGGGGGAAATGAATTTCGTCAAGGTCAAGAAGGGCGCTGAGATTGCGGGTTGCCGGTTGTTGGTTGCCGGATGCTGGTTGCTGGTTGCTGGTTGCTGGTTGCTGGTTGCTGGATGTTTTCAACCGGAGTGTTCCGCCCGGATAGGTAATTTCGGAATCCCCTTTCTCAATAATGATATGTTTCGCCTCAGCCGAAACCACGGGTCCGATGATGAACCAGTGCCGGTTCCTGATGATCCTGTATTGCCCGTCGGGTGAAAGAATATATTTACCGGTTCCGCTTCCTGCCAGTTTGATGAGTTCGTCCACTTGTTTTTCCTGGAAACCAAAGGGCGCAATGATTTCATACAGCAGGGCGCGGTTGCGGAATGCCATGATTTGTTTTACGGGGATATGCCATTCGTTTCCTTTTTTCTTTCCCAGTTTCTTTTTCAATCCATCCAGCAACAGGCGGTATAAACTTTCAATTTCTTTGAAGCGGTGAATATTGTCCTGCAGGTTTTGCATGACCTGCGGGTATACCCCGGCGATTGCGGGCATCAGTTCGTTCCGGAAAAAATTCCGGGTGTATTTGGAGGACAGGTTGGAACTGTCTTCAACAAATCCGAGATGATGCTGACGGGCATAGGCCATCAATTCATCCTTTGAAAATTCAAGCAGGGGCCGGCGGATATAACCTGAAACGGCGGGAATACCCGTGAGGCCATGTAGTCCCGTTCCCCGGAAAAAATTCATCAGCAGGGTTTCGGAATTGTCGCCGGCATGATGCGCGGTGAGGAGGCGCGACGGGGCCGGAAGGGCTCCTTCGGCGTGTTCGAAGCCGGACGAAACTGCAGCCTGTTGTTTACGGCTCATCAATTGATCAAACCAGGCATAACGCAATTCCCTTGCCGCTTCCTGGATGGAAATTTTATGATCGGCGGCATATTGCCCGGTATTGAATTTCTCCAGGTAAAAGGGTGCATTATATTTTCCCGCAAGGGACTGTACGAATTTTTCATCACGGTCACTTTCCTCCCCTCTTAACTGAAAATTGCAATGAGCGACCGAGAAAGAGAAGCCGGCCCGGTGACAGAGTTCGCAGAGTACGACAGAATCCACGCCCCCGCTCACGGCCAGCAACAGGTGATCCTGCGGCGAAAAATAATTGCGCTGCTTCACCAGTTCCGTAAATCGCTGCAGTAAATCCATTTTAAATTATTGTCGCTCATTCCCACCCGTCTTCGCTGCGCTTGTCCGGGCAGGCATTTTCACCCGTCTTCGCGTCGCTCGTCCGGGCAGGCATTTTCACCCGTCTTCGCTTCGCTCGTCCGGGCAGGCATTTTCACATTATTAATTCTTCCAGCGCGCCGCGCAATTCCCCGAATGCATGGCTATCGCCGGCCATTTTTGCCTGCTCCATTCCTTTTTCATATACCGCGATAGCTTCTTTGTCAAGACCCGCCCTTTCCAGCAGTTTACCCAGATGGTAATAACTGCCGATATACCCGGGATCGTTGCGGAGTATCGCCTCGAACAGGAGCCGGGCCTGCCCATCATCACCCAGTTTTATGTATTCCAGTGCAAGGGCATGTTGCAGAAAACTGTCCTGCGGGCTCGAAGCCAGGAATTCTTTTAATTTCGTGATCCGGTCCATCGGCGTATAAAAAATTTTCCCGGAAATGCCCGGAATTAGCAGGCAGCGCTTATCTTTGCTTTAGTTGCATAAACAACTATCCTCAGTTCCCTCCCTGCCCGGGAGTCATTTAAAAATCTGGTTATGAAGATCCTTGTTTGTATCAGTAAAACCCCGGATACCACGGCAAAAATAGCCTTCACCGATAACAACACGAAATTCGACACGAACGGCGTGCAGTGGATCATTAATCCCTACGATGAATGGTACGCCCTGGTTCGCGCCATTGAACTGAAGGAAGCCAATCCTTCCATTACCATTCACCTGGTTACTGTTGGCGGTGCCGATACCGAGCCCATCATCCGCAAAGCGCTAGCACTAGGCGGCGATGAAGCCATCCGCGTGAATGCCGACAGCCACGACAGCTATTATATCGCCGCGCAAATCGCGGCCATTGCCTCCGCCGGTACCTACGATCTCGTCTTTACCGGGAAGGAAACCATCGATTATAACGGGTCTTCGATCGGAGGGATGGTAGCCGAATTGATGAACCTGCCCTACGTATCGCTGGCTACTAAATTCGACCTGAACGGAAATAACGCCACCGTTACCCGTGAGATCGAAGGCGGTGAAGAAGTGTGTGAACTGTCCTTACCCGCTGTGGTGAGTTGCCAGAAAGGAATGGCCGAACAACGGATACCGAATATGCGGGGGATCATGGCGGCGCGTACAAAACCGCTGAAAGTAACGGAGCCCGTAACGGCCGATACACTGACCACTGTAACGGGATTTGAACTGCCCCCGGCAAAGGCCGGCGTTAAACTGGTGCCCGCAGAAAACGCGGAAGAACTGGTGCGGTTGCTGCATGAGGAAGCGAAGGCGATATAGAGAGAAGCTGTGAGCTTTGAGCTGCGAGCTTTGAGCAGCGAGCGCGAACGATCATTAAATACTCAACTAACGAAACCTGATATGTCCATTTTAATTTTCATCGATACGGCGGAAGGCCATGTAAAAAAAGCATCGCTTGAAGCGCTTACCTATGGGGCCAAACTGGCTGAAATGACCGGGACAACGGCGGAAGGCGTGGTACTTGGTCCGGTGAACGAGGACCTGGCCGCGCTGGGAAAATATGGTGTGAAAAAAATACACCATGTGGCCAGTGACACACTGGGGCATCTCGATGCGCAGGTATTTGCCGGCGTGATTGAGCAGGTGGCCAGGGCCAGCGGCGCTACGGTGATCGTATTTTCCAATAACGTGGACGGAAAGGCCATCGCCCCGCGTTTATCGGCGAGGATGAAAGCGGGATTGGTATCCGGAGCAGTTGCCCTGCCCGATACTTCGAATGGTTTCGTGGTGAAGAAAAATGTTTTTTCGGGAAAAGCTTTCGCAAACGTCAGCGTGAACACACCCGTTAAGATCATCGCGCTGAACCCGAACGCTTATAAGATTGAAGCGGGGACAGGCACTGCGGAGGTAAATTCCTTTAGCGCTGCAGTGGATGCGCCGAAAATAAAAGTGACAGGCATAACCAGGGCCAGCGGGGAAGTGCCGCTTACCGAAGCCGAGATCGTGGTCAGTGGCGGACGCGGATTGAAAGGCCCCGAACACTGGGGCATCCTGGAAGACCTGGCCAAATCACTGCATGCCGCCACCGCCTGCAGCCGGCCCGTGGCCGACGCGCACTGGCGTCCGCATAACGAACACGTGGGACAAACCGGTATCGCCATCGCTCCTAACCTCTATATCGCCATCGGCATCTCCGGCGCCATCCAGCACCTGGCCGGTGTCAACCGCAGCAAAGTGATCGTGGTGATCAACAAAGATCCGGAAGCCCCTTTCTTCAAAGCAGCCGATTACGGAATCGTGGGAGACGCGTTTGAAGTAGTTCCCAAACTTACCGCGGCCGTTAAGAAGCTGAAAGGAAATTGATGCCCGAAGCTCACAGCTGCGAGCTGTGAGCTCTGAGCTCTGAACTCTGAGCCGTGAACTGCGGGCTGCAGACTGTAGACTGCAGACTGCCGACTGTAGACTGTCGACTGTCGACTGTATACTGCAGACAATCCCCTTGCGTTTCCGGTTTTTTATTCCCAACTTGCAGAACAAACCCGATATATGAAAAGAACCGGCCTGCTCCTCTTATTCTCCTGTTGCCTTATCGCCGCACAGGCGCAGAAAAAAGGAAAAGGAAAGGATAAAGACAAAAAAGCGCCCGTCAAGACCGATTATATCACGGTTGGCGACGCGACTCCGGTGCCCGATACCACAACCAAATTCACCGGCGTGATCAAATACCGAATGACGACGGACGACCCGGCCGACCGGGATTCCATGTTTATCATATTCGGAGATAACAGGATCCGCTTCACGATGTTCAACCCGGGTTATAAGGAAGGACAGGTATTTGAAACGAACATGATCGCTAATATGAGCGACAGCACGCTCTTTGTGCTCGATACGCGCAACAAGACTTATAAGATCGAAAAATTCACCGACCGGAACAGCGGTACCGAATTCACGCTTGCCAATTATAAAAAGACCGCCCCGATCCTGAAGTTCATCTGTTCCGAATTCAGCGGTGAAATGAAAACCCCCGACGGTGAAGTGTTCGAAGCGGCCGCGCTGGTCAGCAAGCAGCATTCCTATATCAGCGCGCTGGACTATAATTTCCTGAACATACAACCGGTGGTGCTGGGGTACCGGATCGTGCTGGGTTACCGTACAAAATCCAGCGACAACGAGAGTACTTATATCATCGCCTACAGTATTTTGCCCGGCGATGTCAGCAGTTATTTCGACCTGAGCGGTTACCGGGTCAAATGATCCCCGTTCACGGGCAAAATCAGGAAAATCCCGGGATTTACTCCTTCATTTTTATGCGCAAATGTCTTAGTTTCGTGTGACAATTTATGCGGAAAATAGAACTGGAAATAGTGGCGTTATCGCACAGCATCACACAGACCCATTCCTATGCCGTTGTATTGGGCGAAGTGAACGGATTGCGGCGGCTGCCGATCGTCATCGGTGGTTTTGAGGCCCAGGCTATCGCGGTAGCCCTGGAAAAAATGCAACCCAGCCGTCCTCTCACACACGACCTGATGAAGAATTTCATGAATGCCTTCGCGATCGATCTCCACGAGATCATCATCTGCGACCTGCAGGAAGGTATTTTTTATTCCAAGCTGGTCTGTTCAACGGAAAACGATACCGTGGAAATCGATTCCCGGACTTCCGACGCCATCGCGCTGGCGGTTCGTTTCGGCTGCCCCATCTATACTTATGAGAATATTCTCGAAAGCGCGGGGATCCTGATGGAAGATACCGGCACGGGCGGTAAAAAGAAAAAGGCGAAACAGGAAGTGATGGTACAGGAAGGCGAACCCACGGGTAATGAAGACCTGAAAACAATGACGCTGGAGGAACTGAACAGTTTGCTGAACGAAGTGCTGGAGAAAGAAGATTACCTGCGCGCCATTTCCATTCGCGATGAAATCAACAGCCGTAAAAAAGGAAGGTGATTTGCCCGCCCCCGGATATCATCATTTATTCCGGCTATTTTCCATATTATCCTTTTAATCCGTTTTATCCGTGATAGTATTCCCTAACTGCAAGATCAACCTGGGACTGAACATTCTTCGCAAGCGCAGCGACGGTTACCATGACCTGGAGACGGTGTTCTATCCCCTCCCCCTGTATGATGTACTGGAAGTGATCCCGGCGGATCCGCACCAGAAAAGCGCCACGCTGCCGTTTACGTCAAGCGGACTGGCCATTGAAGGATCACATGCTTCCAATCTTTGTGTAAAAGCATACCGGCTGCTGAAAAAGGATTTTCCGAAGATGCCCCATATCCGCATGCACCTGCACAAAGTCATTCCTTCGGGTGCGGGCCTGGGCGGCGGCAGCGCGGATGCCGCTTTTACCCTGGACCTGCTGAACCGGATGTTTGACCTGAAGATCAACCCGCCGCGTTTGCGGGAATATGCGATGGAACTGGGGAGCGACTGCCCTTTTTTCCTGATCAACAAACCCTGTTACGCCAGCGGAAGAGGCGAGATTCTTGAACCTGTTGAGGTCAACCTTTCCGGGTTGCAAATCGTAATCGTAAACCCGGGAATTCATATTGATACCGGGCAGGCTTTTATGAAGATACAGCCCGCCCTTCCCGAAAAATCGCTCAAAACCATCATCGGGATGCCGGTCAAAACCTGGAAACTTGAACTGCAGAATGATTTTGAGAAGCTGATCTTCCCGCATCACCGCGAGATCGTTGATATCAAAGACTACCTGTATAGCCGGGGCGCCCTCTATGCGTCGATGAGCGGAAGCGGGAGTTCGGTATTCGGCATCTTCCCCGGAAATGAGAAGCCGGAACTGGAATTTCCCGCAACATATTTTGTAAGGGTATTACAGGAGCGCCTGCCATAATGCATTCCACCCGCAAATACTTCCTGCATTTACGGTACACAAAATAAAAACGCCCTGACGGGAAGAAATCAGTTTCCTGTTAATCCCTGCGGTGTAGATTTGCGAAAATTTTTTGGCATGGAGATCTACAAGGACTTTAGTTTTGACGCTGCCCATTTTCTTCCCCATGTGCCCCCCACACATAAATGCAGGAATATGCACGGGCATACTTACCGCGTGCGGGTGTTCCTGTCGGGCCAGCCGGGCATCGATAGCGGGTGGATCATGGATTTTAAGGAACTGAAAGACCTGGTATCACCCGTGATCGACCGGCTCGACCATCAGCTGATCAATGATGTTGCGGGACTGGAAAATCCAACCGCCGAAAATATCACGGTATGGATCTGGAACCAGGTAAAGCCCCTGCTCCCCGCCCTCAGCCGTATTGAACTGAAGGAAACGCCAACAACGGGTGTTATTTACAATGGGAAATAGCCCGCTTTTCTCTTTCCCTATCCTATACAGGAAGAAACACCTTCACCAATACAATCTGATTTATCTGACCTCCGACCTCCGACCTCCGAC
>CAYNSL010000076.1:14686-17035 GCA_964399755.1 uncultured Chitinophaga sp.
GACCTCCGACCTCCGACTTCCCCCTTCGCCCAAAATTTCGTATCTTGCAGTTTCATGCAACAAACCCTTCCCATACAGGATTTCCTCTCGGCCAACCTCGACTGGCTGCATCACCGAGGATAGGCATGTCTTTACCGGCCCCTGCGCCGGGTTATTTTCATTTAATTATTCTCCCATTTTTTCAACGGTTACTGTATGCAAAACATTTTGACTATGCCTGGAAAATCCGCTTATTTTCTCGATCTGGAAGACCAATACGGGGCCCGCAATTATCATCCGCTTCCCGTGGTGCTGAACCGCGGGATGGGTGTTCATGTATGGGATGTGGACGGGAAACAATACTATGATTTCCTCAGCGGATATTCCGCCGTGAACCAGGGTCATTGTCACCCGCATATTGTGGAAGTATTTATTGAACAGGCGCGTCAGCTTACCCTCACGAGCCGCGCCTTTCATAATGACTGGCTGGGCGTATTCGCGAAATACATCACTTCCTATTTCGGGTACGACCGGGTATTACCCATGAACACCGGCGTGGAAGCGGTGGAAACGGGTATCAAACTCTGCAGGCGCTGGGCCTATGAAGTGAAAGGTACCGAAGAAAACAAGGCGGTTATCATCGTCTGCGAAGGCAATTTCCACGGACGCACTTCATCGGTTATTTCTTTCAGCAGTGATCCCGCCGCGCGCAAAAATTTCGGACCCTATATGCCGGGATTTACCATGATCCCCTACAATGATATCGGCGCGCTGGCAAAAGCGCTGGAGGATAAAAATGTGGCCGGGTTCCTGGTCGAGCCCATCCAGGGCGAAGCGGGGGTGCGGGTGCCGGATGAAGGGTATTTGTCACGCGCCAAATCCTTATGCGAAGCCGCGAATGTATTATTTATCGCCGACGAGATACAGACTGGTTTGTCGCGTACAGGCCGGATGCTGGCCTGTGACCATGAAGATGTCCGTCCCGATATTTTATTACTGGGTAAGGCGCTGAGCGGTGGTATGATGCCCGTGAGCGCAGTGCTGGCAGATGATCCCATCATGCTTACGATTCAACCGGGCGAACATGGATCCACTTATGGCGGGAATCCCCTGGCCTGCAGAACGGCGATCGCGGCGCTGGATGTATTAAAAGATGAAAATCTGGCGGAGAACGCGGCCATCATGGGAAAGTTACTGCGTGAAGGGTTGATATCACTGGGCTCAAAACATATTTCCGTAATTAGGGGCAAAGGATTATTAAACGCCATTGTTATCAAACATCCCCACCCCGACGCGGCCTGGGAACTCTGCCTGCAACTGAAGGAAAACGGCTTGCTCGCCAAACCCACGCATGGAGATAAGATCAGGCTCGCGCCACCGCTGGTCATCACCGAAGAGCAGGTACGCGACAGCGTCCGGATTATCGGTGAATCCTTAATTTGCCTGGATTAGGTAATTGTGAGTTTTAAGCTACGAGCTATGAGCTGTGAGCTATGTGCTGTGTGCTCTGTGCCGGGTACAAATTATTTTCTATTATCTTTATTTAATGCGGCAAACATTTGCCTATTGCTAATTGCCTATTGCTAATTGCCTATTGCTAGTTGCTAATTGCCTACTGAAATGGACACCCACCTTCACCACGACAGTCACCACCACCCGGAAGAGCACCTTAAAAGCAGTGATGCGTTGCGGGATATCGTGATCGGCATGAGCGACGGGCTTACGGTGCCTTTCGCGCTTGCCGCGGGTCTCAGCGGCGCGGTAGCTTCCACTTCCATCATCGTGATCGCCGGGATCGCGGAGATCGCGGCGGGTTCCATTGCCATGGGACTCGGCGGGTACCTCGCCGGAAAAACGGAACAGGACCATTACAATACCGAAGAGAAAAGGGAATATTATGAAGTGGACCATCTCCGGCACCGGGAGATCGAGGAAACAAAGGAATTTTTCGCCAATATCGGGCTGAGCCCGGAACTGCAGGAAAAAGCAACCGAAGAAATCGCGCAGGACAAAAAACAATGGGTGGATTTCATGATGAAATATGAACTGGGGCTGGAAAAACCCGATCCGCGGCGGGCCACCAAATCGGCGCTGAATATCGGGTTATCCTATATCGTGGGGGGACTGGTGCCGCTAAGCCCTTATTTTTTTGTTGATTCTCCCCTGCAGGGATTGAAAATTTCGGTCATCGTTACCCTGCTTTGCTTATTTCTTTTCGGGTATTTTAAAAGCAAAATGACGGGCATACCGCCCTGGGTCGGCGCCCTGCGGGTGATGCTGATCGGCGCGCTGGCGGCGGGAGCGGCTTTTGGGGTGGCGAAGTTGTTTGAAGGTTGATGCAGATAAAAGTTATGTTGCAATAACCTTCCT
>CAYNSL010000077.1:0-9257 GCA_964399755.1 uncultured Chitinophaga sp.
CCCGGTATCACGATCGTTGATTATACGGATAAAGTGGGTGAAGAAGCCACGCAGCAATTCCTCAAAATCGGCCTGCTCCGCAAATCGGATGTAAAAAATGAAGACCCCGAGAACCGGGCCTACCGCAAATATTTATACCACGGCATTTCGCACCACCTCGGTATCGACGTGCACGACCTGGGCACCCGCACCGAACCCATTAAGGCCGGGATGCTTTTCACCGTGGAACCGGGTATCTATATCGAAGAAGAAAAAATGGGGGTGCGTATTGAAAATAACCTGTGGATCACGAGAAACGGGCATAAGGATCTCATGAAGAATATTCCAATCACCGCCGAGGAGATCGAAGCGCTGATGAAGCGATAAAGTTTATCGTTCATGGTCCGTGGCAGCGGCATCACTTTATAACGTAATTTCGTTCCGGAGCCGCCCTGAACGATGAACCATGAACTATGAACCAAGGATCATGAAGCATATCCCCAACCTGTTCACCCTGCTCAATCTTGTTTTCGGTTGTTTTGCAATCATATTCCTGCTGCAAAACGGGATCGCCATTTCCAGCGATGCGGAAGGGGCGACATGGATCGACATGCCTGAAAAGATCTGGTATGGCTCCCTGTTTATCGGGCTGGCTGCCCTGGTGGATTTCCTCGACGGATTTGTGGCGCGCTTATTCAAAGCCACATCGGCCATGGGGAAACAGCTCGACTCGCTGGCCGACCTGGTCAGTTTTGGCGTAGCGCCGGGTATGATCCTCTACCAGTTTTTACGGCTCAGCTTCGCGCAGGAAACCAACGCGATGGATACTTCCTTTCTCTGGTTAACGCCCGCGATGCTGGTGCCCTGCGCGGCGGCCTGGCGGCTCGCGCGGTTTAACCTCGATGAAAGCCAGTCCTATTCTTTCAAAGGATTACCCGTGCCGGCCACAGGGATCTTTGTCGCTTCCCTGCCCCTGATCTACTGGAATGTCAATGCGCCCCGGGTGCTTGAACTGCTGCTGAACAAATGGTTTATTTATGCCATCATCGTATTGTTGTCATGGCTGATGGTGTCGCGCCTTCCGTTGATGGCGCTGAAGTTCAAAGACTACAGCCTGCGGCATAACTGGCCGAAATATGTATTGCTCGTGCTGGCTGTTGCGGCGCTGGTTTTGCTGAAATGGCTGGCGCTTCCGCTTATCGTGGTGGCCTATATCCTTGTATCTTTGCTGTTCAAAAATCAATCCACATGAACTATACCGTGCAGATCAAAGTGATGCCGCTGAAAGAACTGCTGGACCCGCAGGGCAAGGCCGTCATGGGCGGGCTGGAAAATCTTGGTCTCAGCGGGGTGGAGGATGTGCGCATCGGGAAAAATATCACGCTGCAGGTAAAGGCCGACACGCCGGACCAGGCCAGGCAGATCGCCGAAGAAGCGAGCAGGAAATTACTGGCCAACCCGGTGATGGAATATTTTGAAGTAAGCGTTAACTAGCAAACGGGTTGAAATGTGAACCCGTTAATCCGCGTGTTTCCGGCCTCATCAACTTTCAACTTATCAACCGCTCAACTTGCTTTATCTCGTTCCCACACCCATCGGTAATTTAAAAGACATTACGCTGCGGGCGCTGGAAGTGCTTCAGGATGCGGACCTGATCCTCGCCGAAGACACCCGCACGAGTTCGCACCTGCTCAATCATTATTCGATTACCAAACCGATTTCTCCCTATCACCAGCATAACGAACACCGGGTATTAAAACACCTCGTGAGCCAGTTGCTGGAAGGAAAGAAAATGGCGCTGGTCACCGATGCCGGCACACCGGGTATTTCCGATCCCGCCTACCTCCTGGTGCGGGAATGCATCAAAGCGGGCGTGAAAGTGGAATGCCTGCCGGGCGCGACCGCTTTTGTTCCCGCCCTGGTGAGCAGCGGGATTCCCGCCAACCGGTTTTGCTTTGAAGGTTTTTTGCCGGTGAAAAAAGGAAGGCAGAGCCTGCTGAAAAAGCTCGCGGAGGAAGAACGGACCATGATCTTTTACGAATCCCCGCAGCGGCTCGTAAAAACGCTGGAGGAATTCATGCAGTATTTCGGGGAGGAAAGATCCTGCAGCGTCAGCAGGGAGATCAGCAAGTTATTCGAAGAAAATACGCGGGGCCCGCTGCGCGCGGTCTGTGATCATTACAAGGCAAAAACGGTGAAAGGCGAGATCGTCATCATCGTGGCGGGAAAATCCTGATCCAACAAATTCCCATGAAAAAATATTCACTCCCTGTACTTTTTATTTTTTTGGGAATTCCTCTTTTTGCGCAGGTGCCCGGCGACTGGGGCGCTTTTAACCAGGTGGTCAATGCCGGGCCTTACCGCGGTAAAAAATTCAGGCTGGAAGCGGCCGTGAAAGTGAAACTGATCGATTCAACGGCCGACGCTGAAGTATGGGTGCGGGTGGACCGCCCCGATAACCAGATAGGATTCTTTTATAACATGATGGATAAACCCATCCGGCTGAATCAATGGAAGGTTTACAGTATCGAGGGAAAAATCGCGAAAGACGCCCTGCGCATCGTCTTCGGGGGACTCTACCACCGGAAAGCGATCTATTATTACGACGATTTTAAATTGTTCGTGGAGGGTGAAAAGAATACCTGGCAGGAAGTGCCCCTGCCGGACGGGGGATTTGAAAGCGACAGCGCCGTCATCCGTAAAACATGGGGATACGCAAGACCCAACCAGTTATTTACCATCGGGGTAACCGGCGAGGAATTTTACAGCGGCAAACAATCTTTTGCTGTCGACGGAAGCCGGGTTTTACGGGTTGACGTATTTGGCGATAACAGCCAGGCGGGAAAATTCGCGGCGGTCAATCATATCAGGATCTATTACGAAACTTACGGAAAAGGAGAACCGCTTTTATTGTTGCACGGGAATTCATCTTCCATCGGTTCATTTGAAAAACAGATCCCCGAATTGTCAAAATATTTCACCGTGATCGCGGTGGATAGCCGCGGCCAGGGGAAGTCTGCAGAAGACGGGAGACCGTACAGCTACGATCTCTTTGCCGAAGACATGAATGCGTTGCTGGATCACCTGCATCTCGACAGTGTAAACATAGTGGGCTGGAGCGATGGCGGCAATACCGGGCTGATCATGGCCATGAAGTACCCGGCGAAAGTAAAAAAGCTGGTCACCATGGGAGCCAACGTTTATATCGACCACACGGTGGTCGGGAACCGGGTGTTCAAAACTTTACGGAAGGAAAAGAAGGAACTGGAAAATGATGCATATCCCGGATCCGCCAACCGGTTGCGGCTGATCAACCTGTTGCTGACCGAACCGAATCACCGGTTCGAAGAATTAAAAGCGGTTCAATGTCCCGTACTGGTAATGGCCGGCGAAAAAGATGTGATCAAAGAAGGACATACCCGGGCGATCGCGGCTGCCATTTCACGCAGCACCCTGTTGATCGCGCCAAAAGAAACCCATTATTTTCCTACAGAAAACCCCGCGGGTTTCAACAAGGCCGTACTGGATTTCCTGCTTGGCCGTCACCCGTAAAAAACGGCGATATCTTCCAGTGGTTTTCTTTTCAGGTCAGGCACCCAGCAATCCTCCGCGGGGAAACCTACCGGTATCAGCAAAAAAGGTTTTTCGTTTTCAGGCCGCTCCAGTATTTCGCCCAGGAAATTCATCGGCGAGGGCGTATGGGTGAGCGCCGCCAGCCCGGCATGGTGAATGGCGGCGAGCAGGAAACCGCAGGCGATGCCGCAGCTTTCGGAAACGTAGTAGTTGGGATGTTTGCGCCCGTTCTTATCCTTTTCATAGCTGCGCCGGAACAGCACAATCAGCCAGGGCGCCGTTTCCAGGAATTCCTTATGCCAGTCGGTTTGCAGCGGACGCAGGTCATCGAGCCATTCGCCGGGCATCCGGCCGTTGTAACTTTCATATTCTTCCGCTTCGGCTTCGGTGCGGATCTTTTTTTTGATTTGGGGATCGCTGACCACGCAAAAAGTCCAGGGTTGTTTATGCGCCCCGCTCGGCGCGGTAGAGGCCGTCATGATCACCTGTTCGATCAGTTCCCGGGGAACCGGTTTATCCGAAAAAGCGCGTACGCTCCGGCGCCTGTTCATCTGTTCGTAAAAGTCCCTGCTTCTGTTCATCATTTCTTCCGGGGTAAACGCATCATTCGAATAAGAAATAAATGGATAACCGCCAATCAATTTTGTTTTTCCCATAACATAGCTTTGCCGAAATTTACCTATTCAAATCATATCATACATGCCAAAATTTTTTCTTTTTGTTTTTTTAACAGCCTTCGCGCCCGTACTCGCTTTTTCCCAGCCCGACCGCTGGCAGCAGCGCGTGAAATACACGATGAACATCGACATGAACGTGCTGACCAACCGGTTTACGGGCCGGCAGCAGCTGGAATACTGGAACAATTCGCCCGATACGCTGACCCGCGTTTTCTACCATCTTTATTTCAACGCCTTCCAGCCCGGAAGCATGATGGATACCCGCAGCCGCAGGCAGGGGACGATTACGGCGGGGCGCGGGCAGGACTGGGACCCGCGTGTAAAAGACCGTATCCTGAACCTGAAACCCGATGAGATCGGATACCAGAAAATCATTTCCCTGAAGATGAACGGGCGTCCCCAGTCTTTCAATATGCTCGAAACGATTCTTGAAGTTAAACTTGACAAACCCATTCCGCCCCGGTCGAAAGTAATGTTTGATATGGACTTTGAAGCGCAGGTGCCGCTGCAGGTGCGCAGGAGCGGGCGCGACAACCCCACGTCAAAAGTGCGTTATTCCATGAGCCAGTGGTATCCCAAGATCTGTGAATACGATTATGAGGGATGGCATCCTACTCCCTACGTGGGCCGTGAGTTCTACGGCGTCTGGGGTGATTTCGACGTAAGCATTTCTATTGACAAGACCTATATACTGGGGGGAACCGGTTACCTGCAGAACCCTAACCAGATCGGTTACGGTTATGAAGAGCCCGGCGCCAAAGTAAAGCGCCCGGCCGGCGACAAACTTACCTGGCGGTTTATCGCACCCAATGTGCACGATTTTATGTGGGCCGCCGACCCGGGGTATATACATGTATCTCGCAAGCTGCGCGACAGCCTGACCATCCACGTGCTGTACAAACCCACCAACGCCCCGGCCGACCAGTGGGAAGATCTGCTGGATATGGCGCAGCACGCGCTGCCCTTTATCGAAAAAACTTTTGGCGCCTATCCCTACCGGCAATTTTCGTTTATACATGGGGGTGATGGCGGCATGGAATACCCGATGGCCACGCTCTGCATCGGCCCCGGCGCCGCGCTCCACGAATGGATGCACAGCTGGTACTACGGCATGCTGGGGACCAATGAATCGCTTTATCCCTGGATGGACGAAGGTTTTACCCAATACGCGGAGGAAAGAATAACGGCCTGGCTGAACAACAGTACGGCCTTTCCCTATGCCGACGAATACAACGGGTATTACAGTCTCGTGAAAAGCGGGAAGGAAGAACCGCTGACCACCCATGCCGATCATTATAATACCAATGCCGCCTACAGCATCGCGTCTTATTCCAAGGGGGCCATCTTCCTGGAACAACTGGGTTATATCACGGGGGCGGGCGTGCGCGACCGGATCCTGCTGGAATATTATAAACAATGGCGTTTCAAGCATCCCAATGCCGCCGATTTTCTGCGGGTGGCCGAAAAGGTGAGCGATATGAAACTCGACTGGTACAAAGAGTACTGGGTGAATTCCACCAAAACGATCGATTACGGTATCGATAGTTTATGGGAGGAAGGTGGCCGTACCAGGGTCCGGATCATCCGGCTGGGACTGATGCCCATGCCGATCGACCTGCAGATCACATTTAAGAACGGGGACAAGGAATTGCATTATATACCGCTCAACCTGATGTACGGGGCAAAACCAGTGGAAGATTCCAACATTCCGCGGAAGAGTTACGATCCCTGGAAATGGACACAAAGCACCTACATCATTGAAACCAACCGGAAGCTTTTCGATTTTTCACTCGTGGAGATCGATCCATCGCTCCGGATGGCGGATGTGGACCGGAAAAACAACCGCTTCGAACCGAAATGGTAACTGAAAACAGCGACTGATATAAATAGGAAAGCCCCCGGCCTGAGAACCGGGGGCTTTTTGACGGTTTTTAATCAAGTCCCCTCTGTTTGCTTGCCACCCGTACTTTGAAATCCCTGATGCGGACGGGCGATAGGTAGGTTAATGGTTAATGTTACTGTATGCTAAAAAGGATTACCCGATTATAGAATCGAATTTAGGATGATAGTTTACAGCCACCTATACCACTTTAGTGGTATTTTTTAATTTTTAAGGGGAAATTCCACGCAAAAAACCGCAAAATCACCTCCCGTAGAACTTATTGACGGCGGCGACCCGGTTCGAGACATGCAGTTTTTCGTAAATATGGTAAACGTGTTTGCGTACCGTTTCGGGACTCAGGAAGATCTGGGAGGCGATTTCCTTATACATCAGGCCCCTGGATAATAATTCAAGGATTTCTTTTTCCCGGTTGCTGAGCAGGTCCAGTTCTTCCGCTTCGGTATTTTCCTGCGCCTGGCGCTGAAAGGCGGCCACCACTTTCCGGGCGATCTGGCTGCTCATGGGAGCGCCGCCTTCATATAATTCGCGGATGGCTTCGAGCATCCGGGTTGGGTCTGTTTTTTTAAGGATATAACCACTGGCGCCCGCGCTCAGGGCCTCGAAGATCTTTTCATTTTCTTCATAAACCGTACACATCATGAAATTGGTATCGGGTATCCGTGGTTTGAGCGTCTTGACCACATCGATCCCGCTTTCCATGCTGCCCAGGTTGATATCCATCAGCACCACGTCGGGCCGGAGCAGGGGCAGCTGGCTGACCGCGTCTTCGGCCGTTCCGATGGTGCCCGTGCATTTATAGCCTTCCGACATGGTGATGATCTCTTCCAGCGCGTTGCGCAATTCCCGGTTATCATCCACGATGCAGACGGAAATTTCCTTCATGTTCATAAAGATCACCATTAAACGCTAATCCGGCAATACCATAAACTGGTATTTTTTGCATAGATGAAATAAATAGCCGGGAAACGGGCAAGCTGATCATGCATCATATAATACCGCTTCCGCCTTCGCGGAATAGTGATATTAATCCGGGTTGGGGAACAACCGGTTCATTTTCCGTTTCATCTCGTTACATAAAGCAGGTATTTTTCGGCGAAATATGGTTCGGGAAATATTTCGCTGATCTCCATGATCCGTGGACGGGTGCCGCTTTCCCGGATTTCGGCGGCCAGGTCGCCGCCTTTGAGGCAGATTAGTCCCGGTTGAGGGTTCCGGTTTTCAGGTTCCGGATGCCGGGTTGCGGGTTTGGATTGTTTCAGCAGGGGACGGCTCCATGTCCAGAGTTCTTTCAATGGCGCCACGGCGCGCGACACGGCAACATCGAATTTCCTGCCTTTTATTTCTTCAGCGCGGGTATGCTGCGTCGTTACATTTTTCAGTCCCACCGATTGGGCGACCGCTTCTACGACCTTCAGTTTTTTGGCGATGCTGTCGACCAGGTGGAATTTCACCCCCGGAAAAAAAATGGCCAGCGGAATGCCGGGGAAGCCGCCTCCCGTGCCGATATCGATGATCTCCGAACCTTCCGTAAAATCAAAGGCGGCCGCGATGCTCAGGGAGTGCAATACGTGTTTTTCATACAGGCCGCCGATGTCTTTCCTTGAAATCACATTGATCTTTTCATTCCATTCCCGGTACAATCCTTCGAGCGCGGCGAACTGGCGGAGTTGCGTTTCCGTAAAATCAGTGAAATATTTGAGAAGAAATTCCATTTTCAGTCTACCGCCTGCAGTTGCCCGTTAACAGCTCACCGTCAGCATTATGGTTTTTATGAAGGATCATAAATGTTTCATGAAATGCGGATCTGTAAAAAAAAACTCCAAACCGATAAACGCCCCTCATCCCTTCACGCCAATTTTACCTTATATCTATTTTCTTTTATCTTCTCCTCACCACTTGTTCTGCGGTCTTCTCCACAATGCCGGCGCGAAAATGATATAATAAAAAAACATCCACATGTCGAGCACCACAAACCAGGGCCAGAGGTCTTTTTCCCCCATTTTTTTCATGGATTTCCATAGTACAAAACCCTGGAGCAGTAACCGGACACCGAAAGCAACCAGGGGCCAGCGCCAGTCGTAAAAAAGCAGGCTGGCGGCCAGCAGGGGATAATAGATAAACTGCGTGGCGAAATAAAGCCCGAGCAGGAATTTGTGTTTGGGCCTGTAATACTTGGCCGTTGTGTAATGTCTCGATTTCTGCCGCAGCCAGTTCTTCCAGGTGGTTTTGGGTACCGACCTGGTAATGGCATCCGGATCGATCACCACCGCGGTATTGGTATTGTTGGCCACTTTGTTGATAAAAAGGTCGTCGTCGCCGCTGGGTATATGGTTGATGGAGGAAAAGCCCTTGTTGCGCAGGAACAGGTCTTTTTTATAGGCGAGGTTCCTGCCCACGCCCATATAAGGAATACCGGCCAGCGCATAGGAAAGGTATTGCAGGGCCGTATGAAAGGTTTCAAAGCGGATGAGTTTATTCAGCAATCCCTTTTTGCGGTGATAGGCCCCGTATCCCAGCACGATCTCCTTATCGCGGTTGAAACCATCCTGCATTTTTTCCATCCAGTGTTCGCTGGACGGCACGCAGTCGGCGTCGGTGAGCAGCAGCACTTCATATTTCGCTTCGCGGATACCTACGGAAAGCGGGTATTTTTTACCGGAGATCAGTTTGGCCTCCTGGGTCAGTTCGACTACGTTGAGCGATTTGAAGGTTTTCTTCAGTTCCTGCAGGATGTATTTGGAGTCGTCGGCCGAATTGTCATTTACCACCACCACTTCATGGCTGCTGGCATATTGCTGCACCAGCACGCCCGGCAGGTTGCGGGCCAGGTTCTCGTCTTCGTCGCGCGCGCAGATGACCACCGATACGGGGTGCTGCTGTGATTGTGTTTTAGCCGCGGGTTTGAACAGGGCCACCCGCAGGAAAAAATAACAGTAATAAAATAACTGGACGGCGGTAACGGCAACAAATGCGTAAAAGAGAATCGCTTCCCAATGGATCGGTGGCATGAGCGCGAAGATAATAAGAAGAGAGAAGTTGGGAGCCTGCCTGCCGGATACTGGATGCAACACTTCCCCCGGAAACATAAGATCTTACCGGAAAAGAATGTGTTATCGGACGGCTCA